>DATCRN010000270.1:0-12945 GCA_036568945.1 Alphaproteobacteria bacterium
GGCGCCCTGGATTACAACAAATGTATGATGGAAATGATGCTTTGTTTCCGTCGGGCGGGTGCCGACGGCATTTTGACCTATGGCGCCCTCGACATGGCCAGGGCACTGCAGCAATAAATCGCGCTTAGGTCTTATTAACCAAGTATCAATGCCTGCCGTGTTGCTATACACTGGCAATGACTAGGTAGGCATTCGTCTAAATGGCTTCTGACAATGGTATGAAGGAACAACGCGACCGGTTCTTGGCTTTTGCCTTTGCCGGCGCAGATCTTTTATTGGAAGTCGATGCCCAGGGCAAAATTTTATATGCCGCAGGAGCAACGGGCCTTGCTGCCGCAGGCGATACCAAACTGATCGGTCATGATATGGCCGAATTGTTTGCGCCGCGCGATCGCGGCCTGGTCGGTACATTGCGACACCGCGCCAAGGCCGGTCAACGGTTTGGCCCTGTTCTTGTCAATCTCAACGAAGAAAAAACATCTTTCCGCAAAGCCATGCTATCGGGTCTGTCGATGCCGGATCGCCCTGGCGTTGTCTATATTACGATGTCCAAAGGCAATATCAGCCAAGTCGCCGAAGCCAAAGAAGTGCGCGGAACAGCCGAGTCTGCTTTGATGGATAAAGACGAATTTGCCAAAGCTGCATTGGAAGTCATGGCCGCGTCTGACACGCTAGGCCAAAAACTCAACATGACCTTCGTCGATCTGCCTGACGCCAATTCCTTTAAAAGCAAAGTGGGCGCAGAGCGTTGGGGCAGTTTCCGCGAAAACGTATCATCTTTGCTTCGCACCTACGCCGCCGATGGTCGCACCGCAGCTGCATTGGATGAAGGCCGCTTCGGTGTCGTTCACGGCACAAGCATCAGTGCCGAGGCAATCCAAAAAGATATCGAAGCGTTGTCACGCCAAGCGGATCCCGAGAAAAAGGGCACCAATGCCGATGCGACGTTGGTCGAGTTAGAAGATGAAACTTTATCCGAACATGAACTGGCCAAAGCTGTCATGTACACGATCAACCAGTTTGAAAAACAAGGCAATTCCACAAACATTCTGTCCTTGCAACAAGGCTTTGAAGTTTTCTTGGAACAAAACGCGCAAAAGATCAGCGATTATAAAGTCATTATCAATCAACAACGCTTCAGCATGAAATTCCAGCCGATCATTGATCTTAAAAGCGGTGGGGTTGCCTATTACGAAGCATTGGTGCGCTTTGAAGATGGCGCAGCCTCTCCATATGATGCCATTGTATTCTGCGAAGATGTTGGCCTGTCGCCCGAGCTTGATCTTGCAATCGTGGGTAAGGTTTTAAACTATATGATTTTCACGGCACCCAAAGATGTCAAAATTGCCGTCAATCTTTCCGGCGTATCGGTGCAATCAGAACGGTTTGTCGCTAAATTGCAAAACAAACTTGAGCCGCATTTGAAAACCGACATTCCGCAGCGCCTGATTTTCGAAATCACTGAAAGCTCTGAGATCAGTGACCTGAACAAGGTGAACAATTTTGTACGCACGCTGCAGGATGACGGCTTTAAAGTTTCCTTGGATGATTTTGGTGCCGGGTCCGCGTCCTTCCAATACCTGCACAAAATTCATGTGAATGCCGTCAAAATTGATGGTCAGTATGTTATGAATATTTTGACCTCCGATCGCGACCGTTCCATGGTCGCAAACATGGTGCGCATGTGCCGCGATTTGAAAGTCGCCGTTGTGGCCGAACGTGTTGAGACTAAAGAATTAGTAACGGCACTGCAGGAAATGGGCGTCGATTATGGCCAAGGCTATTACTTTGCCAAACCGCTTGATGCACCAAACTATAAAGTTGCCGCTGCGCGCTAAAGGTTTTCCCTATTGTCGTTACCAGATCGTAACCCTTGTTAATGTAGTTTAAAGGCAGGGAATTCTTCGATACACTTTCGTTAGGGATTCGCCACTTTATTTTAAGTAAATCAAGGACCTGTAGAAGACAGGGTGGGCAGGAAGAATATGGATGATCTGATCGTCGAGTTTTTAACCGAGACAAATGAATCGCTCGCCGCTATCGACGTACAGCTTGTCGACCTCGAACAAAATCCCAATGACGCTAATATTTTAGGCAGTATTTTCCGCTTGATGCACACCATTAAGGGCACGTGCGGATTCTTAGGTCTGCCGCGCCTGGAAACTGTCGCACACCGCGCCGAAAACGTAATGGGCCGTTTCCGCGACGGCACGCTGCAAGTCACGACGGATTACGTCACACTGATTTTTGAATCTATTGACCGCATTAAATATATCGTGGGCGAACTCGAAGCGAACGGCAAAGAACCCGATGGGTCTGATGCCGAGCTGATCGAAAAGCTTGATGCTGTGTATGAAGGTCGCGATTCTGCGCAAGCGGGCGCCGCCCCTGCACCAACCGCAGCTGCGCCTGAAGCGGCGGCTGCGCTCGATCCGCTGCAAGCTCTTTGGGATTCATTGCCATCGCCTGACGATCCAATTGCAGCTGCACTCAATGCTCCGCCTTTGCCACCAATGTCTGAAGACGAGAAAAAAGAAGCGGCCGTGCCTGCCGCTGCAGCCGCTGCTCCAAAACCGGTCGCTGCTGTACCAAAAGCGGATGAAGATCACACGGCGCGCGAATCCAACGTTGCCAACCAAACCTTACGCGTGAATGTCGACGTTCTTGAAAACCTGATGACGATGGTTTCCGAATTGGTGCTGACGCGCAATCAATTGCTCCAAATTGCGCGTAGCGCTAAAGAAAACGAATTCGCAACGCCTTTGCAACGTTTGAACCATGTCGTGTCCGACTTGCAAGAAGGTGTCATGAAAACGCGTATGCAGCCGATCGGCGCCGCCTGGTCGAAATTGCCGCGCATTATTCGCGATCTGTCGATGGAAGTTCACAAGAAGATCGATCTCGTCATGGTCGGACAAGAAACCGAGCTTGATCGCCAGGTGTTGGAACTCATCAAGGATCCTCTCACGCACATGGTGCGCAATTCGGGTGACCATGGCATTGAATTGCCCGCTGACCGCGTAGCTGCCGGGAAGCCTGAAACCGGTAAAATCATTTTACGTGCTTTCCATGAGGGTGGTCATATCATCATCGAAATTAAAGATGACGGTAAAGGCCTCAATACACCGCGCATCCGCGAAAAAATCCTGGAAAAAGGTTTAGCGTCTACTGAAGAAGTTGAAGCGATGACCGATCGCCAGGTTCAGCAATATATTTTCGCGGCTGGCTTTTCGACTGCGGAAAAGGTCACATCCATTTCCGGCCGCGGCGTCGGCATGGATGTCGTGCGCACCAATATCGAAAAAATCGGTGGAACGATCGATTTGCATTCCGAAATGGGTAAAGGGTCAACCTTCACCATCAAGATCCCGCTGACCCTTGCAATCGTGTCTGCGTTGATCGTCGAATGCGCCGGTGAACGTTATGCGATTCCGCAGCTTGCTGTTCAGGAACTTGTACTTGGCTCAGAAACAGGCACTGCCAACCGTATCGAAAGCATCAATGGCACGCCGGTGTTTCGCCTGCGTGACCGTTTATTGCCGCTCATTACGCTCCAAAAACTTTTAAAACTCCCTGACGTTATCAAAGAAGAAACGGATCAGGATAAACGTCGCTCCAATTCGGCCAGCAACAACCGTTACATCGTCGTGACGGAAGTTGGGGGTTATACATTCGGCATTATTGTCGACCGCGTCTTTGACACGGAAGAAATCGTGGTCAAACCGGTTGCGCGCATTTTATCAGACATCGAGCTCTTCTCCGGAAATACAATCTTAGGTGACGGTACTGTCATTATGATTTTGGATCCGGGCGGCATTGCCAAAGCGACGGGCGAAATCAGCGTGGCGCAAACAGCCGATAAGGAAGAAGATCAAGCCGCTCTGGTTCGTGAAGGCGCACGCACATCCCTACTCCTCTTCTACGCAACCGGCGAAGCACCGCGTGCTGTACCGCTTTCGCTTGTGGCACGTCTTGAGGATGTCGATGTCAGCAAAATCGAGCATTCGAATGATCAGATGCTGATTCAATATCGCAATTCACTGATGCCGCTTATCAAATTTGATCCCTCTCTGGAATTGGCCAGTGAAGGTACGCAACCGACATTGGTATTCAGTGACGGTACGCGTTCCATGGGCCTGATGGTGCGCGAAATCATCGACATTGTCGAAGATAACATCAATGTACAGATCAATTCTGATCGCAACGGTTTCTTAGGCTCCACCATTATTCATGGTCGTGCGACAGATATTATCGATGTCGGCTACCATTTAAAAACTGCCTATAAAGATTGGTTTAAAGATCATGGCGATGAAGATTTTGATCGCGAAGATATGAAACGCTTACGCCGCGTGCTGGTCGTCGATGACAGCCCATTCTTCCGCAATATGTTATCGCCATTGCTTTCTGTTGCTGGATATGACGTTAAAACCGCCGAGAATCCATTGCGCGCTTTGGAGATGCAAGAAAAAGGTGAGCATTTCGATATCATTATTTCTGACATCGAAATGCCAGAAATGAACGGCTTTGAATTTGCCGAAAAAGTAAAGCATAGTGATTGCGCTTGGAAGAACACGCCAATGGTGGCACTGACATCGCATGCCACGCAGCATGATATCGAGCGCGGTCAACAGGTGGGTTTCACAAAACATGTTGCGAAATTCGATCGTGACACACTTTTAAGCACCCTATCGCAAACATTGGCTGAACAAAGACAGGAAAGAAAATCCGCATGAGCCTCGCTGGAGAAACCGAAAAATTCCGCAAACGCCGTGCCGGTGAGGTCGACGAAGGTTTAAGGCAAACGGATTATCTGATGATTCTTATCGGTGGTCAGAGATTCGGTATCCCTGTTTTGCAAGTGCAGGACGTTTTACGTCAGCAAAAAGTTACGAGGGTGCCATTAGCACCACCTGAAGTTGCAGGCGCGATGAATCTACGTGGGCGCATTGTCACCGCAATCAATGTGCGTTGCCGTCTAGGTATGCAGGATTTGCCCGAAGGTCAAAATACCATGAGCGTCGTGGTTGAGCATGAGAATGAGCTTTACTCCTTGATAATCGACCAGGTTGGGGACGTTTTGTCTTTATATAACAAGGACTTCGAACCAGTACCCGCTACACTCGATTCAGTCTGGCGCGATATTGCCACCGGCATCTTCCGCCTGGACGATAAATTGATGGTCGTGGTCGATGTGCCTAGGCTGTTGCAGCATAGCGTACATTAAGACACAATTAAGTCCACGAACGGTACAATGCCGTCCTCAAGTTCTAACTGGGGTTACCTCATGAAATCCTGTCTTGTCGTCGATGATAGCCGCGTAGTGCGCAAAGTCGCCCGCCGCATTATTGAAGATCTTGGTTTTTCGTGCGAAGAAGCCGAGGACGGTGTGCAAGCTTATGAAGCCTGTTCGAAGGCCATGCCTGACGCCATTCTTTTGGACTGGAATATGCCCAATATGAGCGGCATCGAATTTTTGGAAAAATTGCGCGGCATGAGCAACGGTGGCACACCCAAAGTTGTCTTTTGCACGACAGAAAATGACATGGCGTTTATTCAGCGGGCCTTATCAGCAGGCGCTGATGAATACATCATGAAGCCATTCGACGGTGAAATTGTCGCTACGAAATTCAGCCAAGTCGGCTTGATATAGGATTGCCCTAGAGAGGGCAGCACCCTACACTTTGCATATGCCTGAGAATCTTTTGACACGAGTCATGGTGGTTGATGATTCTGCCGTCATCCGCGGCATGATTACCCGCATCCTCGAAACATCACCAAGAAATTCTGTCGTATCGTCCGTTCAAAATGGCGAGATTGCTGTTTCTTCTTATGACCGTATCAAGCCTGATATGGTGATTCTCGATATTGAAATGCCGGTTATGGATGGACTTACCGCTCTCAAATTATTACTCGAAAAGCATCCTGATGCTAAAGTTGTCATGTGCTCCACGCTTACACAACACAATGCGGAAATTTCCCTTAAGGCGATGGCGCTTGGTGCTGTCGATTATATCCCTAAGCCCACCAGCACCGCAGATTTGAATTCATCGAACGAATTCCGTGACAAATTGTTGGCTTTGGCAAAATCATTTGCAAAGCCCTTTGACGGGCCTTTACCTACGCGGCCCGAACGTCCCGCCCAGCAAACGCCCGCCGAGCTTCCCGAACGCACAAAATTTGTTTTGCCACCGCCGGGTACCGCAATCACGTACCGCCCTGAGCCCCATTCGACATGGCGTCCGCGTATTTTAGCCGTGGGGTCGTCCACTGGCGGGCCGCAGGCCTTATTCGAATTTTTTAAGCCACTAAAAGACATCAAAAATATTCCGGTTGTGATTACGCAACATATGCCACCGACATTCACAGCCATCTTGGCACAGCACATCAAGATGCATACAGGGTTAGACTGTGTTGAAGCGCAAGAAGGCATGCCCCTATTGCCAGGGCACGCTTATGTAGCGCATGGCGGGGTCCATATGCTGGTCAAAAAGAACGATCAAGGCCAATTAGCCCTGACTTTAAATGACGGCCCACCAGAAAACTTCTGTAAACCGGCCGTAGACCCTATGTTACGTTCGCTTATTCCCCACTATGCCCGAGACATTCTTACGGTTATCCTTACGGGAATGGGGGCGGACGGCTTGTTAGGGTCCAAAGCCGTTATTGAAGCCGGCGGATATGTCGTAGCTCAAGATCAGGCAAGTTCTGTTGTATGGGGCATGCCTGGTGCTGTTGCGACGCAAGGGTTGTGCTGTAAAGTTCTGCCTCCATATGAATTGGGTGCGTGGGTTGCCAAGAAAGTACTGTAAATGAAAGTCCAGGATTTCGAAGTTTTCAAAGCCATGCTGTACCAGAAATCTGGACTGGTGATTACGCCTGACAAATCATATCTGCTTGAATCGCGCTTGGCGCCGGTGATCAAAGATTTCGGCATCCCGGATATGGAACAATTGACTCAAAAGCTGCGCTTGTCCCCCGACCCTAAATTGGTGACGGCGGTCGTGGAAGCGATGACCACCAACGAAACTATGTTCTTCCGTGATCAAAAGCCGTTCGATAAGTTTCGCGACTTTGTGATGCCCAATATCATCAAAGCCAAAGGCCCGGGGTGCAATGTGCGTATTTGGTCTGCCGCCTGCTCAAGCGGACAAGAACCTTACACGCTTGGAATTACGATCAAAGAAAATCAACACAAATGGCCTGGTGTTACATTTGATATTTTGGCGACTGACCTTTCGACTGATATTTTGGCTAAAGCCAAAGAAGGCCGTTATAGCCAATTCGAAGTCCAGCGCGGCATGCCAATCACGCTGCTTATCAAATACATGGTTCAAACCGGTGAGATTTGGACGATTAAAGATGACATTAAAAACATGGTGAAGTTCCAACCATTCAATCTGCTTGATCCGATGGAAGCGATGGGCACGTTTGACATTATTTATTGCCGCAACGTATTGATTTATTTCGATCAGCAAACAAAAGCCAAGATCTTAGAAAAAATGTCTAAACGATTGGCTAAGTATGGATATCTGTTCCTTGGCGGCGCAGAAACAGTTTTGGGAATCACGCAAGCATTTAAGCCGCAAGAAGGCGAACGCGGTCTTTACGTTCCAACAGGGATTTAATCTTAAGCTTGAGCGATGAGTTCTTCGACACCGATCAGCGCACGCAGATCGGATAGTTTCACGCCCATATAATCGGACCAATTCAAATTCTCAAAATCCTTGATATTGGATTGAAGACCCAAAGCCAAAGCATGATCGAAAATTTCGATATGTTTTTCTTTAAACTTGTATTGGCGCGGATATAGATATTGCGCAATGAATTTAAATAAGGGCGCATGCCATTTACGGAAGCGTGGATCGGCCCCCATCGTAAAACCTAACACGTAAGCTTCACCTTTCACCGTAAGCGGCTGATTCAATATACAGTGCATGTAATCATGCTTGGTCAAATCGATGGAACCGGGATAACCCAGTGGACTTGCCGGGTTTTCCATCAAACGAATCATAAAAGGCGTTTTGGGCGCAAATAGGCTTTGCGCTGTCATCTTGGTATAGGCCTCCAAGAGCGTCATCGTCTTTTCAAAGAGCGGCGGCTTTTTCGCATCCATGCATTTAATAGTATTAAAAATGTCTTAAAATTTGATGAAAACGGCGGTTCCATGCCTTGCATGGCAGCATTCTCCGGTCTAAATATTGGCATGGTTTCAAAAAGCTTCCCCTCCCATCATGACCCTGTCACGCCTAAGCGTGCCCTGTTATCCGTATCGGACAAAACAGGCCTTATCGATCTTGCGAAAGCGCTCGCAAAGCACGATATCGAATTGATCTCGACTGGCGGCACACATAAGGCCATTAAAGATGCGGGCATTCCGGTTAAGGATGTCTCCGAAATCACGAATTTCCCCGAAATCATGGATGGTCGCGTCAAGACCTTGCATCCATCTGTGCATGGTGGCCTGCTCGCGCGCCGTGATGATGCCGCGCATGTATCGGCCATGAAAGACAACAACATCGAAAACATCGATATCGTTGTCATTAATCTGTATCCCTTTGCCGAAACTGTCGCCAAGGGCGGTGATTTTTCACTGTGCGTCGAAAATATCGACATTGGCGGCCCGGCAATGATCCGCGCAGCAGCCAAGAACCATGATTTTGTGACCGTTGTCACCTCGCCGCTCGATTATCCTGATTTGATTGATGAACTTGAACGTCATGACGGTAAAATTTCTTACCCCACGCGTCGTGAATTCGCGGCTAAAGCGTTTGCCACCACGGCTGCCTATGATGGTGCCATCGCTGGATGGTTCGGCGGACAATTGGGCGGCGCTTGGCCGCAAACTTTGGTGGTTTCAGGCAAGCTTACTCACGAACTGCGCTATGGTGAAAATCCACATCAAAAGGCTGCACTGTATTTAGATGGCAGCCAGCGCTATGGTATTGCGCTCGCCAAACAATTGCAGGGTAAAGAACTTTCTTACAATAATTTCAATGACACCGATGCCGCTTTTGAATGCGTATCTGAATTCGATCAGCCATCTGTTGCGATCATCAAACACGCGAATCCATGCGGCGTTGCCACTGCTGCTACTTTGTTTGATGCGTATAAAAACGCGCTGCGTTGCGATCCGGTATCTGCCTTTGGCGGTATCGTTGCCTTGAACCGCAAATTGGATGCCGCGACAGCAGAAGAGATCGTCAAAATTTTTACGGAAGTGATCATCGCACCAGATGTCGATGCGGAAGCTGCCAAAATTATTTCTGCGAAAAAGAACTTACGTTTGTTGGTGACAGGCGGCATGCCCGATCCGGCAACGGCACGACGTACCGTGCGTCCCATTGCGGCAGGCTATTTGTTGCAGGACCTTGATAATGGTCGTGTATCAAATGACGATTTAAAGGTGGTGACCAAACGCGCGCCTACGGACAAAGAACTCGCCGACCTCATTTTTGCTTTCCGTGTTGCCAAACATGTGAAATCGAACGCCATTGTTTACGCCAAAGATCAATCGACAGTCGGCATTGGCGCAGGCCAGATGAGCCGCATCGACTCAAGCCGCATCGCTGCCTGGAAAGGTGCCGAAGCCGCCAAGGCCGAGCACTTGCCGGAAACACTAACCAAAGGGTCTGTCCTCGCATCCGATGCGTTTTTCCCGTTCTCCGATGGTCTACTTGCCGCGGCCGAGGCCGGGATCACCGCCGTCATTCAGCCGGGCGGATCGGTTCGGGATGATGAGGTAATCGCCGCCGCCGATGAAAAGGGGTTGGCCATGGTCTTTACCGGCATGCGCCATTTCCGCCACTAATCCCTTTAATTCACCCTTTTTTAACCTCATCTGTGCTTAATTAGGGGAAATAATATTACAAAATTTGTGGGGACGCCCGGAACACGGGTAAGATAGGTACTATGCTCACGTCACCGTTCGACATTCGCAGCGCGGGAGAAGCCATGGTTGCTGGCTACGATACGCCCGTGCACGTCGAACTGGTTATCGGCGATTCCGGCACGGCCTACGTCACTTATGACCGCCCCTTCAACAAACCCTTATCCTGGTTTGAATATGATTTGAACAAGGATTCCCTCGAATTCGTAATGGAGGACGGCGAACAGCGCAATTTCGGCATTCCTGTGAACCGCGAATTGGGCAAATACCTGCAAAATACACAATTGATCAGTTTCGTTTTGATGAACGACAACCGTATCCAAGATACAACCGATTTACCTTTAATCATCCATAGGGATTAAACATGGGCGCACTTGAAGATATTTTAGGCGGCAAACAAAAAGGCTTAAGCCAGGCGAGCGTGATGTCACGCAACGGTGGTGAGCTTGCAGCCCAGGCTTTGGGCCTATCTGCCCAGCGCCCTGCCCCGAAAAAGGCGCCTGGCGGCCCCGGCGGCATGTCCTAAAAGCCTTTAAAAACCTTGATCCAAGACGCTGCCTCCTTTAGAAAGTGGCAGCGTTTTTGTTTTAAGAAATAAGGCTTTAAGTGACCAAGCAGTCCCACATTCGTAACTTTGCGATCATCGCACACATCGACCATGGCAAATCCACTCTGGCCGACCGTCTGATTCAGACTTGCGGCGGGTTGGAAGAGCGCGAAATGAAAGAGCAAGTGCTCGATTCCATGGATATCGAGCGTGAACGCGGCATTACCATCAAGGCGCAAACCGTGCGTTTGGCTTACAAAGCCAAAGACGGCATTGAATACCAACTGAATTTAATGGATACACCGGGCCATGTTGACTTTTCCTACGAAGTCTCTCGCTCTCTTGCCTCCTGCGAGGGCGCCCTTCTCGTTGTTGATGCGACTCAAGGTGTCGAAGCGCAAACGCTTGCTAACGTATACATGGCGCTCGATAACGATTTGGAAGTTTTGCCGGTCATCAATAAAATCGACCTGCCGGCTGCAGATGTCGACAAAGTCAAAAAGGAAGTCGAAGACGTAATTGGCTTATCGACCGAAAATGCTGTCGCCGTTTCCGGAAAATCTGGGATCAACATCAACCAGTTGTTGGAATCCATCGTTACAGAGCTCCCGGCGCCGCATGGTGATCCGAATGCGCCATTAAAGGCTTTGCTCGTCGATAGCTGGTACGATTCCTATCTGGGTGTCGTCATTCTCGTGCGTGTGATGGACGGTACCCTTAAAAAGGGTCAAAAAATCCGTTTTATGAACACGGGATCCGTCAAGGATGTCGAGCGTGTCGGTATGTTCACGCCAAAGCCAGTGCTGATCAATCAACTTGGTCCGGGGGAGATGGGTTTCATCACCGCTGCGATCAAAACGATTTCTGACACCAAAGTTGGAGATACCATCACGGACGAACGTAATCAGGCAAGCGAAACGCTCGCCGGTTTTAAACCATCGATCCCGATGGTGTTCTGTTCCCTCTTCCCGGCTGATGCCGGACAGTTCGAGCATTTGCGTGATTCTTTAGGCAAGCTTGCGCTCAATGATGCATCACTGCATTTTGAGCCTGAGTCATCGCAAGCGCTCGGCCTTGGATTCCGTTGTGGTTTCTTGGGTCTTCTGCACATGGAAATCATTCAAGAACGTTTGGCGCGCGAGTTTGATTTGGAACTCATCCCGACAGCACCTTCCGTTGTGTATAAACTAACGCTGACCAATGGCGATAAGATGGAATTGTATAATCCCGTTGATATGCCCGATGTCGTGCGCATTTCATCCATTGAAGAACCTATTATTAAGGCCACCATTTTAGTGCCCGATGAATATCTGGGTGGTATTTTGCAACTCTGCCAAGAACGCCGCGGCGAGCAGATTGAGCTCACATATGCCGGCAACCGCGCGATGGCCGTTTATCGCCTGCCGCTCAATGAAGTCGTGTTCGATTTTTATGATCGTCTGAAATCCATTAGCCGCGGCTACGCATCTTTCGATTATCATTTGGATGGTTTCCGCGAAGATGATCTGGTGAAAATGAACATCATGGTCAACGGTGAAGACGTCGATGCTTTGGCAATGATTGTGCACAAAGACCAGGCTGAGCGCCGCGGACGACAACTCTGTGAACGCCTTAAGGATTTAATCCCACGCCAATTGATTAAAGTCGCAATACAAGCTGCGATTGGTGGCAAAATTATTGCGCGTGAAGATATCGGCGCAATTAAAAAAGACGTTTTGGCGAAATGCTATGGCGGCGATATTACCCGCAAACGCAAACTGCTGGATAAGCAAAAGGAGGGTAAGAAAAAGATGCAGCAATATGGCAGCGTCGATATTCCGCAATCCGCCTTCATCGAAGCCCTGCGCATGGGGAATGAGAAGTAATTCCATAAATTTGATCTGTTTGGTTGGGCCTTCTATACTTCCTAAATTGAGGGGCTTTCTTTGACCAAAGAATATTTTGAGTTGATCGACGAAAATGGCGTGCGCCTTACAATCCGCGTGACGGATGACATTTATCTTATGTCGAGCGCAATCCTTCTGCGTTTTCGCGAACGCGGCACCGGGATTTCTCCCTCAACTTGGGAATCTCTAAAAAATCTTTGTGAAAATTTGGAGCAAAACAAACTTCCAAATACGCTTAGCGTTTCCACACCAGATACTTTCTACGCGCATAAAATCAGTGATGACGATCACCGCCGCGGACTTATTATTCAGCACGATAATGAAATAAAAAATCTTCGCCTGGTCTTATATGCCTCTGGCCAATCAGTTTCTTTTGTTGTTTCACCAGAGAAAAATCCAACACTTTTTGAATGCGTCACGCGCCGCACACAAGAAGAAGACAAAGCAACCCTGATGGAAATGTCCTTTGAAGAACGCCTTAAACGACCCAGACCGCAAGCACCTGGTTTGATCGAAGCCATCGCGCGCGATCGGCGCGATTACCCCATCAATGAACGATATGATTTTCCAACGCCGAACGGTGTTACCTTAAGCCCGAAATAACAAGAACTTTACGCCGCCTGTTT
>DATCRN010000271.1:0-5244 GCA_036568945.1 Alphaproteobacteria bacterium
AAGGATTTTTTGCCGTCAGAATCCCACACATCCATCGCGTTGCGTTGCACGATGCGGTAGGCGTCTTCACGGGCCACGCCACTTTGCGTGAGCGCCAGCAAAACGCGTTGGCTGTAGACGAGGCCGCCCAGGCTGTTCAAATTGCGCAGCATTTGATCGGGGTAAATCAGCAATTGATCGATGACGTTTGCCAAACGGTTCAATGCGAAATCGAGCGTGACGGTCGCATCGGGGCCGATGTTGCGCTCGACGCTTGAGTGGCTGATATCGCGTTCGTGCCACAGCGTGACGTTTTCCAGGGCAGGGACCACCGCGGCGCGGACGAGGCGCGCCAGGCCGGTAATGTTTTCGGTCAAGACCGGATTTTTTTTATGCGGCATAGCGGAGGATCCTTTTTGGCCTTTGCTGAAATACTCCGCCGCTTCGCGGACTTCGGACCTCTGCAGATGGCGAATTTCGGTTGCCAAATTTTCCATGCAGGATGCCGTCACGGCAAGCGCGGCAAAATACGCGGCATACCGATCGCGCGGAATGACTTGGGTCGAGACAGTTTCCGACGCCAAGCCCATTTTTTTGGCAACGTAGGTTTGCACGGATGGATCGACAGAGGCATGCGTGCCGACGGGGCCGGAGATCATGCACACGGCGACTTCTTTGCGTGCCTGGACCAGACGGTCGCGGCAACGATCGAACGCAGCGTAATGGCCCGCGAGTTTTAATCCAAACGTTGTGGGCTCGGCATGAATGCCGTGGCTGCGGCCGGCGCAGATTGTATTCTTATGTTCACGCGCGCGTTTTTTGATGGCGGCCAAAAGTTTATCGACGTCTTTGATTAAAATATCGGCGGCTTGGGTGAGCTGCACCGAAAACGCGGTGTCGATCACGTCGGATGATGTCATGCCTTGGTGGATGAAGCGCGCCTCGGGCCCCACATATTCGGCAACGTTGGTCAGGAACGCGATCACGTCGTGTTTGACTTCGGATTCGATTTCGTCGATGCGCGCGACATTGAATTTGCCCTTCTTGCGCGTTTTGGCCGCGACGCCTTTGGGGATCACACCCAATTTTTCCAGCTGTTCGGCAGCAAAGATCTCAATATCCAGCCAGATCGCAAAGCGGTTTTCCGGTTCCCAAATTTTGGCCATGTCAGGGCGGGTATAACGGGGGATCATTCTCTTACAGCTCTCTTTTCTTCGTCATTCCAGCGCAGGCTGGAATCCACTCATCTGTTATTCCGATATTCGTCATTCTTTACCGTGGATCCCAGCCTGCGCTGGGATGACGGTGAGGGTTAGATTAATCCTAAATTTTTAAAACTTACATGGCCGGTTTTGGCGATGATCAGATGGTCGTGCACGACGATGCCAAGCGGGTCGCCGGCGCGGATGATACTTTCAGTCAGTTCGATATCGGCGTCGGACGGCGCGGGGTCGCCGCTGGGGTGATTGTGGGCGAGGATCAAGGCCGTGGCGCCGAGGTCCAGCGCGCGTTTGATGATTTCGCGTGGGTACACGGCAGACTGATCGACGGTGCCCACTTGATGCACTTCGTCCGCCATCAGCACGTTGCGTTTGTTCATATACAGCACGCGGAAATGCTCGCGCTTCTCTCGCGCCATTGCGGTGTGACAGTAATCGAGCAGGCGTTGCCAGCTGGAGAGCACTGTTTGCCCCAGCACGGATTTTTTAGCGAGGCGTTTGGAGACGGCTTCAACGCTTTTTAAGATAATCGCCGCGCTCTCCGTCATGCCGGGCACGGATTGCAGTTCCGTGACATCGGCTGCAAACACGCCTTCGAAGGTGAAACGTTTGATCAAATCTTTGGCAAGCGGCTTCACATCGCGGCGGGGAATGCCGGCGAACAACAACACTTCCAAAAGCTCGTAATCGGCAAGCGTGTCGGGGCCCGCATCGACAAAGCGGCCTTTCAGCCGTTGCCGATGTCCCGTGTAATGCGGCTGCTCACTTGCCTGTGTCATAAGGGGGGAAGTCCAGCCCTTGGGGTGAAAGCGTGAAAATCTCGTATCCGGTTTCGGTGACGCCGATCGAATGCTCGAACTGCGCCGATAGACTGCGGTCTTTGGTGACGGCGGTCCAGCCATCCGATTTGATTTTGGTTTGCCAACCGCCGAGGTTGATCATCGGCTCGATGGTAAAGAGCATGCCAGGTTCCAGCACTGCGCCTTGGCCCGGCTCGCCGTAATGAAGAACGGATGGCGTGTCGTGGAACACGCGGCCCAATCCATGGCCGCAGAAATCACGCACGACGGAACAATGCTCAGCTTCAGCGAGGCTTTGAATCGCAAAGCCGATATCGCCGAGTGTCGCGCCCGGTTTCACGGCCTCAATGCCGGCCATCATGGAACGGTAGGTGATGTCGGTGAGACGCTTGGCTTTGATCGGCGCTTCACCGGCCCAATACATGCGGGACGTATCACCGTACCAGCCATCCAAAATCACCGTGACATCGATGTTTACAATGTCGCCGTCTTTAAGCGCGCGCTGTTCCGGAATGCCGTGACAGACGACTTCGTTGATCGAGGTACAGATGGATTTGGGATAACCTTTATAACCCAAGGGCGCCGGAATCGCGCGGTTGCGCGTGATGAAATCGTGGCACAGACGGTCGAGTTCCTCCGTCGTCACGCCGACTTGAACGTGATCGGTGATCATATCGAGCACTTGCGCAGCCAGTTTGCCTGCCCGGCGCATGCCGTCGAACGCCTCAGCGTCATGAAGTGGAATACCGTCGCGGGACCGTTTTTGGGTGTCTTTCATGAGGGCCACTTTAATGGAACTTTTGGCGGTTTTCCAACGTTATTTAGGTATGGATCCCAAGACTTTCAACCATAATCCCAACCCCAAAGACAGCCCGGTTTTGGCAGGGTTGTCGGAGGAAGAAAAAGAAGCCGCCATCCAAAACTATAAGCGCGGCCTGCATTCAGCCACACCCCAGGGACAAGGAGGCAAAAATGACCAGCGAAAAGGAAATTCAGGAACAGTTTAACGACGCCGAAAGCGAGGGCGAAGGCTCCAGCTCATCCTCCGGTTCATCTTCCGGCGGCGGTATCTCGTTCAATGACACGTATTATCAAAATAAAAGCGACAATGATAATGAAAGTGTGGAAATCGCGAACATTCCGAACGTGGAAGCGGTGCGCAACGGAAACACGATTTCTTATTTTTACATTTCCCCACCCGAAGCGCTCAAGATGGGATGGCAACCAAGATTTCATATCGGCGATGATGATGGATCAGGACAGGGCTTAGGCGGCGTGGTTGCGCGTGCGGCCGCGCTTCATGCGCGCTTTACCGAACAGCTTGCCGATTTTAATCGTCGTGCGGAAGGCGAAGCCACTGCACGCCGTCGCGATGGCGAAAACCCGGACGAAGAAAACGAAGATGGTGCCGAGTTTGCGCATTATGCGGCAACGCCGACACAGGACACATCGGAAGTGCGCGAGGTCCCGGAATATGATGTGGGCAATACCGGTCTTCAGAACGTGGAATACGACCCAAACATCGGACGTATTCACGCGATGGCGGATGAAACCAATAAAGTCGTCGACCGCACCAACAACATTCCTATGCCGGAAAACATTCCGATAGAATCAGCGGGCACACCCGAAGTTTCCCCGCCGACGGATGATGAGCGCCTGCGCGGTGATGCAGCATTAGCCGCCATATCACAGAATATTCCGCAAGAAGCGCGCGACACGCCGAATGAACCGTTGGATCCTGACAAACTCAAAACACGCATCATGGGCGTGATCCCGCCGGGCGAGCATGTGCCGGAAATGCAAAACATCCCTGGCGCTCCATCTGGGCCTGAGAGGCCTGAGCCAGAGCCCTAATCATAAGAAGTAAGAATGGTGCCCCCGGCCGGACTTGAACCGGCACGCCCTTACGGACTCACGATTTTAAGTCTGATTTTCGTAAGTCTCCATAGTTATAAATGCAATTAAAACAGTGTGTTGTAAATTCCAACTTGGGTCAAAAAGGCCACTTTGGGTCACAACTTGTGTCACTATTTCCTATGCTGCTACGTCGTGTTTAAATTCAATACGCGGCACAATTTCTGTCATCGCATAATGCACAAACTGCTGACCAAGTTCTGTTAGTTCGTATAATTCTTCGTGGTCAAAAGCTGATTTCATTTTATTATCTGTACCTTTGAAATTTGTTTTAGGGCGCTCTTTTTTTATAAAATTGCCATACCCATCGACGGCTCTTTGTTGTCGTATGACTCCGCCAGTGCTTAAGTCCCTAATCAATAATTTGTAAAGATCGGCTTCGGCAGAATTCTCGGCAACCGGAGACTTTCCTAAGTTACTCCATATTTTACCTCTAGAAATCGGGTTGTTTCTATAAATTTCTCCAATCACTTCAAAATGAAAATCGGAATAAGAGTTCAGCCAATCCAAAAACATTTTTACGACATCGTCAGAGGTCAAACTTGCCACAGCAGCGTGGCTCAGCAGATTCCTTACTTTCACTCTTTTCGATTCTGAATCGATATTAGACCATTTATGAAAGGCTTTTTTCATTATGGATTGATACTCCTCGGATTCTATCCGCTGCTTCACTTTTTCTTCTTGCATATCGACGCGAGCCATAATTTCAACAATTGTTTTGGCTTTGTCTCGCAATTCATTTTCCAGCATTTGTAGCCATTGCTGAAAAACTTTGTTTATTTTTTCTTGTTCTGCTTCTGACCAAGCCCCTGCCGCTGCAGATAAAATGCCGCCAACGAATGGTATGACTCCGCCTGCCACCTGCATACCCGCACGCGCAAGTTTTTTCGAAGTTGAAGAAGAATCGATATCTTTATTGTCTTCTGAGGAATCATTGCTCATGTTCACCACCAAGTTTGCTCTAGACCAGTTTCTCCAAATACGTGGATAAGAAATAAAGAACGACGATTAACCCAATTATTGATCCACCGACCTCTAAAGCCGAGCTAGGGTTTGTTTTATCGCGTTGTTTAATTTTTTTAAACTGTTCGGCCAGATTTCCCGACAAGACAAATATTGCCATTGCCATTAAAGAAAGCATAAACCAATGGCCAAAGATTTTTGAATCTGTAAGGTCGACAATAGCTTCCCCAAAAAAGAAGCCACCGACCCAAATAATTGCGGCTGGCCCAAATAGAAGAATGATAAAAGCGTACAAAGCGTAACTTTTGATTTTGCTCTTTATAGATGTTGCTTCTTCTGGTCCTGCCATAGGGTACCTAATGTTACTT
>DATCRN010000272.1:0-16423 GCA_036568945.1 Alphaproteobacteria bacterium
CGCAACCGCCGCGCCCCTCGGGCCGTGGCCAGAAAATCAGCCTAAGTCCCGTGCACGCCTACGCACAATCACATAATATTCCGGTCTACACGCCGGAGAATTTTAAAGGCGATGACCGTAAGCAGGAATTCGCATCGCTGAATGCAGATGTAGCGATTGTTGCGGCCTACGGTCTCATATTGCCGCAGGCTGTGTTGGATGCGCCTAAATACGGCTGCATCAACATTCATGCTTCTTTGCTGCCGCGCTGGCGCGGCGCATCGCCCATTCAGCATGCGATTTGGAAAGGGGATGGTGAAACGGGTGTCACCATTATGCAGATGGAAAAAGGTCTGGATACCGGACCGATGCTTGCGTCTTCCGTGATTCCAATCAATCCATCAACAACATCCGAACCGCTGACAGACATGCTGGCTGATCTTGGTGCAAAAATGATCGTTACAGTGTTGGAAAAGATCGGCAAACTCACGCCTGAACCACAAGACGATAAATTTTCGACCTATGCGCCGATGCTCGAAAAAGAAAATGGTAAAATTTTGTGGGATCATTATGCGCCTGAAATCGATCGTCAGATCCGTGCGCTTAATCCATGGCCCGGCACCTTCACCATGAACAGCGATAAACGTCTTAAAATTCTTGAGGCAGAGCCGACGGAAGAATCGAGTGAATCCGGTGTCGGTACCGTGCTTGATAAAAAAGGCCTGGTTTGCTGTGGTAAGGGCACGCTGCGTCTTAAGCGTGTGCAACCGGACGGCGGCAAACCGATGGATATCGCAGCCGCTATGAATGGCGGATATCTTAAAGTCGGCGATGTTCTCGTATGACAACGCAACGCTGGAAACTTACTATCGAATATGACGGCACGCCCTTCAACGGCTGGCAACGGCAAGAAGACAGTGTGCCTTCGGTGCAAGCCGCAATTGAAGACGGCATTTATGGGTTCTGCCAACAGCGTCTCACCATCCACGTCGCCGGCCGCACCGATGCGGGCGTGCATGCCAAGGGGCAAATCTGTCACGTCGACTTACCTACGCGCGCAATCACGGAGTTTGAACTGGCAAAGGCAATCACCGCCAATATCAAATCTGATGCGGTGGCTGTTTTAAAAGCCGAAAAAGTGTCTGATGACTTTCATGCGCGTTTTTCTGCAACCAACAAACTTTACACCTATCGCATCTTGCGCCGCTCTGCGCCCCCTGCGCTTGATAAAAATCGCGTGTGGCATTTCCGCCGCGATTTGAATGTGAACGCCATGCAAATCGCGGCAAAACACTTACTTGGGAACCATGATTTTACAACTTTCCGCGATTCCGATTGCCAGGCTAAATCCCCGGTAAAAACACTTGATCGCCTTGATATCGAGCAAACGGGTGATGAAATTTTATTTCATGCCGAAGGACGTTCGTTCTTACATCATCAGGTGCGCAATATGGTAGGAACGCTCACGCTTGTAGGCGATGGCAAATGGCAACCTGATGATATGAGGACTGCGCTAGAGGCACACGACCGTACCAAGGGCGGACCCACCGCGCCCGCGGAAGGCCTCTATCTTGTTCGCGTTGATTACTGAGACATCGATAAAACAGGTATCCATCTATACTGACGTTGTCCGCGCAGTTCTGCCTTGGCCGCGTCATTTGCACTTTGCATCGCATCGACCATCAATTCATATGCGGTCGTGTATAGGTGATGAAGTTCCGAGTTAATTTTACCTTGTGCATCGATGATCAGCCATGATTCCGCATCATTGATGCTGCCGACAATTTTCGCGCCGCTTGGCAGACGTTTGCCAACCAGATCGAATGCTTTAAAGCCGTCCGGCAACGGTTGATAGCCGGTATAGACGACCATCTTGCCTTCTTGCGTCAAAGCAACGGGTGCGTTCTGACAAGCGCGTTTGTTAAACGCGTGCTGAAACACCGGCATGTCATCAGGTGCATAAGTAAGGATAAAGATCGTCATTTTGCAGTCTATATCACCTTATTTTATATTATGGCAAATATTTGAGGCTTTACAGATGAGAACAAAACGTGAATACTTTAGTTCATGGCGAAACCCAAACTTTCTTATGTCTGTCAGAACTGCGGCGGCGTGCATGCCCGCTGGAGCGGCCATTGCGATGCCTGCGGCGGATGGAACACGATTACCGAGGAAGTGACGGCGAGTGCACCTGCAAACAGCCTCAAAAGCAAACCGGTTAGTAAATCCAACGTCATCGACTTTGTCGACCTCAAAGGTCAAAACCAACCTTTACCACGCCGCGTCTCCGGCATTCATGAATGGGACCGCGTTACCGGCGGCGGATTGGTGCCTGGGTCCGTCACGCTGATCGGCGGCGATCCAGGCATTGGGAAATCAACTTTGCTTCTGCAACTCGTGGCATCCCTCGCCAATAAGGGTGCGAAATGCGCCTACGTGTCTGGCGAAGAAGCCATCGACCAAGTACGCCTGCGCGCTAGACGCCTTGCTTTAGAAAATTCCCCTGTGCATTTGGCAGCTGAAACATCGGTACGCGATATCATCGCAAGCTTGGAGCCTGCGCACAAAGGGGCAGCAGCCCCTTACGATCTTGTCGTGATTGATTCCATTCAAACCATGTTCGTTGATGTAATCGATAGCGCTCCCGGCACCGTGGGCCAAGTACGTGCTGCGACATCCGAATTGATCCGGCTTGCCAAAACACATGGCGTCACCGTGCTTATCGTGGGTCACGTCACCAAAGAAGGCACGATTGCTGGCCCACGCGTGTTGGAACACATGGTCGATACTGTTTTGTATTTCGAAGGCGACCGCGGTCACCAATTCCGTATTTTGCGCGGCGTCAAAAACCGTTTCGGGCCCACCGATGAAATCGGGGTGTTCGAAATGGCGGGTCAGGGCTTGCTTGAAGTTCCTAACCCCAGCGCCCTATTCTTGGCCGACCGCCAAGACAAAGTATCTGGATCCGCGGTCCTGGCGGCGCTTGAAGGCACGCGCCCCGTACTTGTTGAAGTCCAGGCGCTTGTCGCACCCACGACCTTCGCAACCCCCAAACGCGCTGTTGTCGGTTACGATTCCAATCGCCTATCGATGATTTTGGCGGTGCTCGAGGCACGCTGCGGCGTCATGTTCTCAGGCCAAGATGTTTACTTAAATATCGCAGGTGGTTTACGCATTGCAGAACCTGCCGCTGATTTGGCGGTAGCGACTGCTTTATGCAGCGCCCTTTCCAATCACACGATGCCGTCCGACTGCGTCATATTTGGTGAAATTGGATTAGCTGGTGAAATTCGCCCCGTGCCGCAACCGGATCTGCGTCTTAAAGAAGCTGAAAAACTAGGGTTCAAAAAAGCATGGACACCTATGGGAAAATCCAAACCCGCCGCGCAGCTTGATATCGCATCGTTTAAATCACTGGATGATTTTGTTCAGTTTATGCGCAACGCATAAACCACATCGCCGGGCCACAGGCCCTCAAACGTCTCATTTTTCATCAAGAATTTGGATTTCCGTAGCACATTTTGTGACGCTAAATTTTCTGGATGTGCTGATGCCATGATTTGTTGCACGCCCAAGCGATGGAATGCGTAATCGATTAAGGCACCCACAGCCTCTGTAGCATATCCCTGGCCCCAATGGTCCTTTCCAAAAGTATAGCCGATTTGCGCGCGGTGATGATCGTTTGCGAAAATGCGCAATCCACAATCGCCGATTAACACGCCGTCATCTTTGCGTTCAATCCCGATTTGATACCAGCATGGATCGCCCAGTCTATGCTTCAAATTATCAGTAATCAGATTACGACCATTTTCGAGCGTAAAGTTTTTCCAATCCTGGTATTTGGCAACTTCAGGGTCGCTACGGTAGGCAACAATATCCTTTAAGTCCGTCATATCGAGGCTGCGGGCGATCAGACGTTCCGTCTCGAAAAAAATTTGCGTCATGCTTCGTTGCGACGGCGACGATATTCGCAGAATGGCTCGTTTTTCCATGCATACCCCGGCAATTGCAAGCGATAATGAATGGCGGCCGCACGAATTAAAAAGGTCGTGCCCATACTTAAAACAATAGCCAATTCCGGCGCTTGGCTGTGTGCCACAATAAACATCGCTGATCCTGCGACGCAGGCCGTTGCATAAATTTCCTTACGTACGATCAAAGATGGCTCATTAGCAAGCAAGTCACGTACGATGCCGCCAACGATACAGGTGGCAACGCCCATTAAAATGCACACGCTCCAATGCATACCCATTTCAAGTGCGATGTTCGTACCGACAACGGTAAATACGGAAATCCCAATCGCATCACCCCATAAAATCCAACGGCGATATTTGTCGATGTGGCTGGCAATAAAGAACATGATGATGGAGGTAACAGTGCAGATAACCAAATATTTCGGCTGCTGCACCCAAAACACGGCGCGGTCCAAAAGCACATCGCGGAGCGTCCCACCACCCATGCCCGTGACAGTGCCGAGCAGAATGAAACTAATGACATCCAAATGTTTGCGCGCGGCAACCAGGCATCCCGTCATCGCAAAAACGGTAATCCCGATAATGTCGAGCCAAAGAAGGATCTGGTTCATGGCCCGATTCTAGCGCATTCTTTGAAGAAATTGGAGGTTATTCATGGCAACGCTTACATCCCCGTTTATTTTACCGATCATTCTGCTCGCTTTATCGAACGCCTTTATGACTCTGGCCTGGTACGGGCATCTAAAGGTAGCATCCGCGCCGATGTGGATCGCCATTCTGGCATCCTGGGGTATTGCCTTGATCGAATATTGCTTAGCCGTGCCTGCCAACCGCATCGGTATTCGAGCCTATAGCCTAGCCGAACTCAAAACCATTCAAGAAATCATTACCCTAATCGTCTTCGTGGGATTTGCAGTACTGATATTCGATCAAAAGATTACATGGCAACATGGTGTAGGTTTCGTGCTGATTGCGGTGGGTGCTGCGTTTATTTTTTATGCGCCGAAGGGGTAACTTTCGCATCGTTTGCAGCATCAAAACCGAAATCAGGCGCGGATGTTTTTTGCTGTGTCTCGAGCTCATGGATGCGCGCATTCATCGCAGTCATGCGCTTTCCTAAAATCTCCAGCGTTTGCATGATCGGATCCGCTTCCTCGTTACACTCTGTGCCATAGGGCAGGAATTCGCATTTTTCATCGGCGGCCTTTTTACTTACAACATGCGCCGGCACACCAACAACAGTCGCTGTCGGCGGTACATCCGCGAGTACAACTGCGTTGGCACCGACACGCGCATTTTCACCAATCACAATCGCACCAAGCACGGCCGCGCCAGCTCCCACGATCACGCCGTTTTGCAACGTCGGGTGGCGCTTGCCCTTATGCAGGGCGGTGCCGCCTAAAGTGACGTTTTGATAAAGCACAACATCATCACCAAGCTCGGCGGTCTCGCCAATGACGATTCCCATGCCGTGATCGATAAACAGACGCTTGCCGATTTTGGCAGCGGGATGAATTTCAATGCCTGTTGTCCAGCGCACAAATTGCGAAATCGCCCGCGCAAATAATTTCCAACCTTTAGACCAGAGCGCATGCGCGGCGCGATGCCACAGCACGGCATGCAGGCCGGGATAGAGCAACAGCACTTCCGCGCGCGATTTAGCGGCAGGGTCGCGTGCCATTACTGCGTCGATTTCGTCCTTTAAGGTCTTGAACATGGCCCTATATGGGCATTGCTAGCTTCAAAAAATCAAGATTTAATCGACGCCCATGACCGCTCTTGCTTCTTCCTCTGCCTCTTCCCTTTCCGGCACAATGACCGTTCCTGGTGATAAATCGATCTCTCATCGGGCCGTAATGTTCGGCGCAATGGCTGCCGGAACCACCCAGATTACCGGGCTTTTGGAAGGCGAAGATGTTCTGTCGACCGCTGCCGCGATGCGTGAAATGGGGGCACACGTCGAAAAACAAGCGAACGGATCTTGGATTGTCGAAGGTGTGGGTGATTCTGGTCTTAAAACCCCTGGTCGTGATCTTGATTTGGGCAATAGCGGCACATCCGCGCGTTTAATTGCGGGCATTATTTCCGGCTACGGTATTACTGCGACACTCATCGGCGATCCGTCCTTGCAACGCCGGCCAATGAAACGCGTTATGGATCCGCTTGCTAAAATGGGTGCGAAATTCACAAGCCAAGAAGGTGGACGCTTGCCGCTCACCATCCAGGGCCGCGACCCGCTCATCCCAATCGATTACGAAATGCCGGTCGCATCCGCTCAAGTCAAATCTGCGATCATTCTCGCAGCGCTTCGCGCCGCAGGCACATCCCGCATCCGCGAAATCGCCCCGTCACGTGATCATACCGAACGCATGCTCGCAGCCTTCGGCGGCCACATTGCACAACAAGATGATCTGCTCGTCATTCAAGGCGGTCAAAAATTGACGGCCCCACGTGATGCAATTGTCGTGCCGGGCGATCCGTCATCCGCTGCCTTTGCCGCGGTCGCCGCTCTGATTATTCCCGGCAGCGAAATCACTATTCAAAACGTGGGTCTCAATCCCACACGCGCAGGTATTTACGATACCTTACGCGATATGGGGGGCGACATCGAAGTTTTAAACAAACGCGTGATCGGGGGGGAGCCTGCAGGCGATTTACGTGTGCGTTCGTCTGCTTTACGCGGTGTGCATGTGCCCGAGGATCGCGTACCCAGCATGATCGACGAATTCCCGATTCTGTCCGTCGCGGCATCCTTCGCGCATGGCGCAACCCACATGACGGGTCTGGAAGAACTGCGCGTGAAAGAAAGCGACCGTTTGCGCGCGATTGCCGCAGGCCTTGAAGCATGTGGTGTGCGCGTGGCGGAAGGCGAAAGCGAACTGACCGTTCTTGGCGACGGCAAACCCCCGCGCGGCGGTGGTAAAATCGAAACGCATTTAGACCACCGGATTGCGATGAGTTTCCTTGTGATGGGTGCCGCATCCCGCATGCATGTCGAAATTGATGACGACAGCGCGATTGCGACCAGTTTCCCAGGTTTCGTGTCCCTTATGAACAATCTTGGCACGCAAATCAGACCTGTTGCATAAGCATATTGACTTGAGCGCATGAGGTCTTCATATCTTGGATATGGTTGAAGCCATAAGCACGCCCGATTTCTTTCAAATCGCTGCCACCACAGTAATGTTGGGCTGCCTTATGTGCTGCGCTTAACCGCGCACATCTTTCTATTCTCAAAATTCATCTTTGTTTTTTTGTTTTAAGCCTTCGACCAAGGAACTTTCATGTATTCCGAATTTACGACTGTCGCCGCTGATAGCGTGACCAACACAAAACCCGATTTTCAAACGCTCACCACGGATGCGCGACTTAGCTGGGCCTATGGCCATTACGGCGATGGCCTCGCGCTAATGAGCAGCTTCGGCCCGCAATCGATTGCGCTGATCGAACAACTGCATCAAGCGTGGCTTTTGCCGCATATCCCCATTGTCACCGTCGACATCAAAGGCAAAGATTGGGATGCACAAAGAAAATACCGCGCGGAATTACAAAAACTTTACGGCTTCCACTTGCATGTTTTGCCTGCCGCAAATGAAACCGAAAAGCGTAGCGTATTAGAAAACAGTTTAAAGGATTTGGGTATTACTGCCACGCTGGATGGCATTCGCCGCAGCCAAACGAATTTACGCGCCACCAAATCGTTTATCGAAGACAAACCGGATCGCACTCACATCCATCCGCTGCTCGATTGGGCCGATGCGCGGACCGATTATTTTATCGGCTCACTATCGCCGCACCTGCGCCACCCGTCCTGGCGCCCGGGCATCAAATCCAAAGGCGGCGTCATTCTGGCGTTTGGCGCCGAAAAAACCGAGTGCGGATTGCATTATTAAGCGGTACAAAGACGGTATGAGCACACCGATCATTACTGTCGATGGACCTGAAGCATCCGGTAAAGGGACGCTGGCCAAATCTATCGCCGCTGCCCTCAATTTTTATCATCTGGATACAGGTGCGATCTATCGGTCGGTTGCGTACAATATGATGCAATACGGCCTGGATCCGGATGATGCTGAGACGGCAACCAAATCGGCTGAGACGCTGGCCGCGCAATTCGACGTTAATTTGCTGCTGCGACCCGAAATCCGCACCGGCGAGGTTGGTCAAAATGCCTCTAAAGTCGCGCGTCACGCAGGTGTACGTATGGCCCTTTTGGATATCCAGCGTCTGGCCGCCAAGCACCCGCCAAAGGGCTTTGCAGGCGCGGTTTTAGACGGGCGCGACGCCGGTACAGTGGTATGTCCGGATGCCGATGTGAAGATCTTTTTGACCGCAAGCGCGGCTGAGCGCGCCCAGCGCCGCTATAAAGAGTTGCAAAACCGCGGCCAAACCGTTACATACGAGGCCGTCTTGAAGGCTTTGGAAGAACGCGATTTGCGTGATTCCACCCGCGACGTGGCTCCCCTGAAACCGGCAGAAGATGCGGCAGTGGTAGACAGTGGCGGAATGGATGCGGATCAGGTACTAGAAACCGTTCTCGGTTTGGTGCGTGATCGCCTTGCAAAGAAGTCCTGACACCCTTGTTGTTTTATGGCGCTCTGCTTGTCAGAGATTGGCTGGAAAAATAAAGCAGCAAGGCATCTCGAATAAAAAGTTGAGTATCTATCTATGGCTCGTATTGCAGCCCAATTAAAAGACCGCCCGGAGTCAAAAGACTTTGCGGCACTACTAAGCGAATCCATTAAGCCCCAAACAGCCTTTGAAGGCACCGTTGTTAAAGGCCGTATCGTCGGCTTTACACCGGACGATGTCATCATTGACGTGGGACTTAAATCAGAAGGTCGCGTTCCGATGAAAGAATTCGGTTTCGCGGCTCAGAAAAATGGCGGCCTCAACGTCGGCGACATTCTTGAAGTGTTCGTCGAGCGCGTTGAAAACCGTCAGGGCGAAGCCCAATTGTCGCGCGAAAAAGCAAAACGCGAAGAAGCGTGGAGCGAACTCGAGCGTCAACACCTGAAAAACGAACGCGTCACAGGTATCATCTTTGGCAAAGTCAAAGGTGGTTTCACTGTCGATCTGAACGGCGCCGTGGCCTTCCTGCCGGGATCCCAAGTGGATATCCGTCCGGTCAAGGACATTTCCCCGCTGTTCGGTACGCCGCAACCGTTCATGATCCTGAAAATGGACCATGCGCGCGGCAATATCGTCGTGTCTCGTCGTGCTGTGCTTGAAGAATCCCGTGCCGAAGCCCGTTCCGACCTTATGGGTCAGATGGAAGAAGGCCGTGTTCTGCAAGGCGTGGTCAAGAACATCACCGATTACGGTGCGTTCATCGACCTGGGCGGCATCGACGGCCTGCTGCATGTCACGGATATCTCGTGGAAACGTGTCAATCACCCGTCCGAAGTTCTGCAGATCGGCCAGTCGCTCGACGTCATGGTCATCCGCTACAACAAGGAAACGGGCCGCGTATCTTTGGGCTTGAAACAGCTCGAAAAAGATCCGTGGGAAGGCGCCGAGAAACGTTACCAACCTGGTCAACGCTTCAAAGGCCGCGTGTCCAACATCACCGACTACGGCGCATTTGTTGAGCTGGAAGACGGTGTTGAAGGTCTCGTACACGTCTCCGAAATGTCCTGGACCAAGAAAAACATCCACCCCGGTAAAATCGTCTCCACTTCGCAAGAAGTTGAAGTCGAGGTGTTGGATGTCGACATGGAAAAACGCCGCATCTCCTTGGGTATCAAGCAGACGCAAGCCAACCCGTGGAAGGCTTATGCTGACGCCCACAAAGTTGGCGATATCATCGAAGGCGAAGTCCGCAACGTCACCGAATTTGGTGCGTTCGTGGCACTGGATGCCGAAATCGACGGTATGGTGCACATGTCCGATATTTCTTGGACGGAAGCTGGTGAAGACGCCATCAAGTCCGTTGAAAAGGGTTCGACCGTTAAGGCGAAAATCCTTGAGATGGATCCGGAGAAAGAACGCGTTGCCTTGGGTATCAAGCAACTGACGGAAAAACCGGAAGGCGCAATCGAAACCGACCGCAATGCGGGTAAAGCTGCCAAAGCCGCTTCTTCGAAAGAAGAAAAAGCAACCGGTGGCGAAGGTGCCAAAAAAGGTGCTGTTGTTACAGTCACGGTTGATGCTGTCGAAAAAGACGGTGTTCAAGTGTCCCTGTCCGACGGTGCCAAGGGCTATATCAAACGCAACGACTTGTCGCGTGAACGTTCCGAGCAACGCCCGGATCGCTTCGCAGTCGGCGAAAAAGTCGATGCCAAGGTATTGTCCGTTGGTCGCAACGGCGAAGTTTCCCTCTCGATCAAAGCACGCGAGATCGATGAAGACAAAGCCGCGATGGCTGAATATGGTTCCACCGAGTCCGGCGCTTCCTTAGGAGACATCCTGGGTGCAGCACTGGGCCAAGATGCCCCGGCAAAAGCTCCGGCTAAGAAAAAATCCGCGAAGAAAGACGCTTAATAAACGCTTTTAACGCTGTAACTTTTGAAAACCTCCCCTACACTTGGGGAGGTTTTTGTTTTGGAGGGACCATGTGGGAAAAACTACAACCATATAAAAAGCTGATCTATAGCCAAGGCTGCGCAATCCTAGCAATCGTTTCGCTGGTCTTTGCGTTTATCCGCCATGGCCAAACCAATGATTGGTCGGAACAAATGACATCAAGTTTCTTGTTATTCGCGGCGGGCTTGTTTGCGTGCGAAATCCGCTTTTTGTACCTATGGCTTAAAGAACGCGGCCTGATTGGCAAAAGACAGTACGATTGAACTAAAACCATTCCTAAGCGTTAGCTCTCCATGAACAATATTTAGGAGAGCGACATGCATAATCGTAAAGAAGAAAAAGGCGGCATTGGTAAAGGCATTTTACTGTGGTTGGTGGGGGTACCCATTCCTGTCATTATTCTGCTTTATATGTTCGTCATGGATTAAAAAACGGCGCCATCAGGCGCCGTTTTCTTTTTGCTTTGCAATTTCCTGCGCAACCATATCTTTGCGCGACAGTTTTCCGATCATGGTTTTGGGTAATGGCTCATCCCGCACTTCAATCGCGCGCGGCAACTGCATATTATCGAGATGTTCTTTTAAATACGCCTTAAGCGCATCAGGATCGACCGTTTCACCAGATTTGGCTTTGACCCACGCCTTCACAATCTCACCGCGTTTCGGATCTGGCACACCGGCCACAATGCATTCTTCCACGCCCGCAAACTGATAAATCACGTCCTCCACTTGGCGCGGATATACTTTGAATCCGTTGACGATGATCATGTCTTTGATCCGGTCGACGATGGAGACATACCCTTGATCATCAATGACAGCGACATCACCGGTATGCAAACGCCCATCGCGTAGAACCAATGCGGTTTCTTCCGGCATATGCCAATATTCTTTCATGACTTGCGGCCCACGCACGCAAAGCTCACCCTTTTCGCCTAAGGGCACTAAAGATTGTCCATCTTCTAAGGACACGATTTCAACAATAGTGCCCGGCACCGGCAGACCGATTGAGCCTGGCTTATTTTCACCCGCGGTTGGGTTGACGCACACAACGGGTGAGGCTTCGGATAATCCGTAACCTTCCACAACGACGGCACCGGTTATCTCCTCAAAATTCTTTTTAACTTCCGGGGGTAGTGGCGCGCCGCCTGACACACAAAATTGAATAGATGATAGATCATGCTTGGTTTTGCCGGCCTGGTGCACGATCGCGTTATAAATCGCAGGTACCGCAGGGAAAATCGTAGGCCTTTTGGTTTCAATCAACCGCAATGTTTCTTCGAGCTCGAATTTTGGCGTTGCAATAATTTCGTATCCTAAACGCACGCCCAGGTTCAAACACGCCGTCATCGAAAACACGTGGAAAAATGGAATGACCGCCATCATTTTACCCTGGCCGGGATGCGCATCAGGAAGCCACATTGCTGCTTGCTCGACATTCGCCACCACATTAGCGTGCGTAAGCGCCGCTGCCTTCGAAACGCCTGTCGTGCCGCCCGTATATTGCAGCAAAGCGACATCGTCTTTTGGGTCAATAGTAATCGCAGCAGGGTTCCCGTCATTATCCATCAAATCATCAAAGGATAAATAATCACCCGCATGCGCTGCCGCGGCGATATCTTTCCATTTCACAATCGGAAAAATCAGATTTTTTGGGAAGGGCAGCACATCCATAAATCTGCACACCACCAAATTTTCCAATTTGGTTTGCAGCATGACTTTAGCGGCTTTCGAAAACATCGGCTCGAGGTCAAGCGTAACCAATAACACCGCACCGGAATCATTTAAGTGGTGGATTAAGTCACGGTCGGAATAAAGCGGGTTGAGATTAACAACCGTACCACCCGCTTTCATGATGCCGTAATAAAACGCCGCATAGAATGGGCAGTTGGGCAGCATGAGCGCAACACGCCCACCTTTTTGCAAGCCCCGTTCCTGTAGACCCTTCGCAATATGATTGGCAGCGTCCGACAAATCATTCCATGACCATGTTTTACCTAGGAAATAAAATGCGGGACCCGGCCCATATTGCAGCCGCGCATCATCCAACAACTTATAGACAGGATAAGCGGGAATAGGGGCATCCCAGCGCACGCCAGGCGCATATGATTTAGACCATAAATCTTGGGTGTATACGTTCGTAATCAGCGTGACCCTTTTCTTATTATTTTACTCGATTTTAGGATTGGCTGTCACCCAATCGGTAGCCGTTGTCGGTAGTGACAACAAAAGCCGGATTGGCGGGATCGTGCTCGATTTTTTGTCTTAGGCGGTAGATATGGGTCTCGACTGTGTGCGTATCCAGACCAGGTCGATATCCCCACACGGTTTGCAACAAATCAGCGCGCGTTATTTCAGTGCCGTTCGCATCAAACAAGCAGGTGAGTAATCGCACTTCCGTATCAGTCAATGCAAAGGCAACGCCCTCAGGGCTATAGAGCGTCATTTTATCGGCTTGCAAGCGCCACGCATCATGGACGCGTTCTGCGCCCAATGATTTTCCATCCAATACTGTGCGTTCGATCACGGCAATAATATCGGCTAGGCGCGTAGGAGTTTCCAAAGCCCCCTCCCCGATTACAACGGCGGGGCCGCCTTTGACATCCTCGCGACGTGCCGATGGGCAGACAAGGGTCACCAGCGGCTTCTCCCCGTCTGCCAGAGTCACCATACCCGCCAGACCCCCGGTAAAAATATCGGCAAAAGCCTGAGATTCAGCGGGGTCTGTAGCCAAAATAGCGATGGGAATACGGGTCGGAATCATCTGCCTTCATGTTGGCATGGGGTTTGCAATTTCAAAAGGTTGAAATGCGCATTCAGGAACCATCTTTGATCCAGATTCAGGGCCTTAACCAAAGCGCTCAAGGTCAGCCCGTACATAAAAACCGCTTTGCCAGCCAAAACCGTATGGCAGGCTCCCAACCGGTTTGGCAGCAACCCAAACTGCAAGACATGCAGGCCAATTTCAACCCGCAGCTTGAACCTGCAACCGGCATCTCCTCAGGTGTACCTGCCGATAAACAAATGGGCTTTGCTGATCTTTTGGATGTCATCAACCCGCTGCAACATATTCCGTTGGTCTCAACGCTTTACCGCAAGGTGACGGGCGATGTGATTGGCCCTGCCGCGCAATTTATCGGCGGCGCTTTATTCGGCGGGCCTATTGGGGCGGCCAGCGCCATGGCGGACGCCGCCATTCGTGATCGCACCGGCAAGGGCTTTACCGACAATATGACGGCTTTGGTCACCGATAGCGACCAAGCCTTTAAGCAAGAAACCGATATGGATTTAGCCTCCAGCGCCGATTTCGGCGCGATTATGCCGGCTGCCGGCCGTCATTACACCTTCGGCGCCGTCCCGCGGACGGCAGGGTTAATGCCTATATGGGGCGCTCCCGTCCAAACAGCCTCGGCATCCAAACCGGTTAAAGCTTTATCCCTCGATACGGATTTTGCGCTGATGTTACAAAGACTTGAAGCATAAGACACCATATATCGTAGGTATTCAGTCTCACGCATACTAGATGTTGACGTTCTATGAGAATCGTCTGAGAATCGTTCTCAGGGGCTGATATCCGGCCTTTATATCAAAAAAAGCAAAAAACGATCATTGGGGAATAATACATGTCTGGTCTGCCGCTTGCCGCTCTTGTCGAACTCCGCACCATGGAAAACTTTTTCGAACCCGAAAACGCAGTGGCGTTTGAATCGGACCTGATCGACGCTTACGGCCAAGACAAAGTCTGGCAATCCATTGATGACGGTATCCTCGAGCATCGCCGCCTCCCCTTCTCCGATGGCCGCGAACGCTGCATTTGCTGGCTCACGCCGCACGGACGGACGCTTGCGGACTCGTCCCGATAACGTTCGCGCTTGGCCGACACGAATTAATCCCTCTTGTCGGGCTTTTGAGCGCCCTATACCATTTCTTCGTCCGATCTTATTCTAAGAGGGGTTCTTCTAATGTCCCGATTTCTGCTTGTTTTGGCTGTTGCCGTTTCTTCGTTTTTAACTGCGTGTTCGCATGATCGCGACCCGGTTAGCGGCCTTTCATTAAGCACCAAGCCACTGGTGAGCTACAACTATGCCGCTGTGGATGCGCTGATGAGCCGTGCAGGTGCTGCGATTAAAAAGGATACGCCGATGCTGGTCGGCACAATCGGCAATGTGAACGATGTAGAATCGTCCTCAACACTTGGCCGCACGATTACCGAACAAGCCTCCGCGCGCCTCGCACAAAAAGGGTATAAAGTCGCTGAGCTCAAACTGCGCCAGGGTATTTCGATCCAGCGCGGCGGCCTCTCCAGCGCATCATCAGGCGAATACTTGCTGTCTCGCGATGTCAGCGAAATCGCAGGCGAACATAAAGCAGCAGCAGCCCTGACCGGAACGTATTCGGTCGGCGCCAACAATGTTTTGGTCAATTTGCGCCTGCTCGATATCCGTTCTGGCAACGTCATTACGGCTTATGACTATGTGCTCCCTAAAAACGCAGATGTCCTCTCGATGGTGGGCAATGCGGATGCGGCCAGTAGCGGCTTCTTCCTTGGCACACGCAGCTTCCAATAAGCCTTTGAATACCCTTTAGGTTTGGAAAAACCGCCAAAATGGCGTATATTACAGCCATCCATGGATGCTGATCCTACCCTCACGCACGATGATGATCCGAACCTTTTTCCTCCGCAAAATCCGGATGGCGATAAGGGTGATAACGGCACACGTCGAGAGGCCGGATCCGACGTTCTTTTAAAAAGCCGCCCCAAAACGCGGCGTCCATCCATGTATAAAGTTTTGTTGTTGAACGACGACTTTACCCCGATGGATTTCGTCGTACATATCTTGGAGAAGTTTTTCAGCAAGACCCGTGCGGAAGCAACCGACGTCATGCTGCATGTTCACCGCCGCGGGGTTGGTATCTGCGGGATTTACACCTACGAAGTGGCCGAAACGAAAGTGACGCAAGTGATGGATTACGCGCGCGCCAACGAACAGCCGCTGCAATGCACGATGGAGAAGGAGTAACGATATGTTGTCCAAGAACCTAGAAGCGACTTTGCATCGTGCCCTCGATCTTGCAACCGCACGCCGTCACGAATATGCGACGCTGGAACATTTGCTCTTGGCCCTGACCGACGATCCGGATGCGCTCGCCGTTATGCGCTCTTGCGGCGTCAATGCATCCGATATGCAAGAACATCTTGTTCGCTATCTCGACACCGAACTGATGAATCTCATCAATCCCGGCATGGAAGAAGCCAAACCCACAACCGGTTTCCAGCGCGTCCTGCAACGCGCCGCCATTCACGTGCAATCTTCGGGCCGCGAGGAAGTGACAGGCGCAAACGTGCTGGTTGCCCTCTTCTCCGAACGTGAATCGCACGCCGTGTTCTTCTTAACTGAACAAAACATGACGCGTTTTGATGCTGTGAACTACATTTCCCACGGCATCGCCAAAGTGCCGGGCATGGATGCGCCGCGCACACCGCGCGCGCAAGGATCTTCGGTCGAGGAAGAAAACGAAGAAGTCAAAAAAGGCGCTGATGCTCTTAAATCCTATTGCATCAATTTGAATGACAAGGCCCGCGAAGGCAAAGTCGACCCGCTGATCGGCCGTGAAAAAGAAGTTGAGCGTACGATCCAAATTCTCTGCCGCCGTAGCAAAAACAATCCGCTGCTCGTGGGCGATCCAGGTGTTGGTAAAACCGCGATTGCTGAAGGCCTCGCCCGTCGCATCATCGAAAACAAAGTCCCGGCGGTCCTTAAGGGCGCAACGATTTTCGCGCTCGATATGGGCACACTGCTCGCAGGAACGCGCTACCGCGGTGATTTCGAAGAACGACTTAAAGCCGTCATCGCGCAAATTGAAAAAACCGATGGCGCGGTCCTCTTTATCGATGAAATTCATACCGTAATCGGTGCCGGCGCCACATCTGGTGGCGCGATGGATGCA
>DATCRN010000273.1:0-4098 GCA_036568945.1 Alphaproteobacteria bacterium
CCGTCAAAGGTTTCGACATGATCGTCAAAGGCGAATGCGACCACTTGCCGGAAGCGGCCTTCTACATGGTCGGCACGATCGAGCAAGCGTTTGCGAAAGCCGAAAAAATGGCGAAGGAAGCGGCATAATTGGATGAGGTGCTGACCCGGGCTTTGAACGATTTCATAAAAGTTGCGCGGGCTGAAGGTCTGCAGGCTGAATTGAAAGCGTATCCGGGTCGCATAAAGGATTACCAGATGCTGGTTTTGTCAGGATTTGGCTTTGAACAAGATGATTTTACGAAGACACAGTCACTGGTAGGCGGGCCGATTACTAAAATTTTACGTGAGGAAAGCCCGTTTGCAAAACAGGTATCAATTTTAATGCCTGATTGCGCTGGCGTGTTGCATAGTATGTTCCGCGCGGCGAGTTTACCGACAGACATTCTGGGTGAAGAATTTGTAGTGATTGAGAGTGCAACACCGGAACGGTTGCGCAGTGCCATTGAACAAATGGGCGGCGAATATCCAGACCTAAGTTCGGTGAGTAAATATGATTTCAAGCATTAGAGGATAAGATGCCTGGTAAATTTCATTTCGAACTCGTAAGCCCCGAGCGCAAAATCATGTCGGAAGAGGTGGCTATGGTCACCATCCCCGGTGAAGAAGGCGATTTCGGCGTCTTGGCCGGGCATTCTCCTTTGCTGTCGTCGATCCGCCCCGGTGTGATCACGATCAATCGTGAATCCAACGACAATCCGAAACGCTATTTCGTGGCTGGCGGTTTTGCCGACGTCACGCAGGCGCAATGCACGGTGCTGGCAGAGGACGCAACCGATTTATCGCTGGTTGATGTCACTAGTTTAGATGCGGAAATTGCAGCTTTAAGCAGCCAAACGGACGAGCGTTCGGCTGTGAAATTGGCTATTGCCCGTGCTAAACGCTCCGCTATTGGTTAATTTTGACATAAATCGGTTGCCTTTGCTAAAGTCCGCACCAGTTAAGTGCGACTAAACAAAGGACGATTGATTATGCCTTTTCTGGGATTCCTTTACGACAATTCGACGCTGCGTGATGCCTTTCACGACATCAAAGAAATCGCTGAATATGTGACGACCACGCGGTCGAGTGCTATTATTCCATCCGAATATAAAAGCGAAGGCCAACATCGCAGCGGGCCTACAGAAGAGGCGATGCTGGGCAAGATTGCCAACATTCAAGCATCCATCGCGTCCATGGTTACCATCGATTCCGAGTATTTGTTCAGCGGTATCAGCCTAAGCGCTATCGGTTCGGCATCGCCGAAAGAAAAAATTTCTGCCTTTGATAATACTTATATCAACGGCTGTATTCGTTTTACGCCGGAGTATTGGGAAAAAGATTTCCAAAAACATGCTTCGGCTCTGTTTGTTTATTTTGACCCCAGCACAGCCGCGATGCAAATTTATGCCGTACCGGTGAACAAATTGGAAGATCATCCGCAAACGGAAGATACATTAAAGGCGATCGAAAAATTGCCGAACTGGATCGAAGGCGCACAAACGCGTGTTTTTTCTGAAGCGATGACGGCGCCGTTGCCGGAACAAGCAAAACATGCACTGTCCAAACATAAGGGCTTTTATACAATACAGCACGGCATGACTCGTGCTGAGCAATCCCACATCACACCGGCCAAGGATCGTCCAACGCGCCAGCAGGCCAAAACTATGTGGTTGCGTGGCATCAATCCATCTTTGGATGCGATTTTTGAAAAACAAGCCGGCAACCGTATGCTTGTATGCTTCTATCAAAGCCCTGATCAAAAAGGTTGTATTGTTGGCAACAACATGAACAGCGAAAGCTTTAGAAAAGCGACAGGCCTTGATATCACACGCAAACGCGATATTCAGAAGTACGCCAAGCAAGTGAAAAGCAATCTTGGCCTATCATCGGAAGAGGTTGTGAAATTCACGGAAGCCATGGCGAAATTCCAACCCACTTACGCCACCAATTTGGAAGCACGCGATAAACGCGCACTGACAACGGCGCGCTTGGCGCCTACGGCTACGCTGCAGCCTTCGGCTTAAGTCCCATTGCGTAACTCAGGATTTTGTAGACCAATTTCGCGGTCATGAAATCGCAGGCGTGCAGACCTTCGCGTGGCGATAATTCCACCACATCGGCGCCGATAATTTTGGCCTTGGCAGCCACAGCCTCGATAATCTCCATGGTCTGGTTCCATTGTAATCCGCCGGGTTCTGGGGTTCCTGTGGCAGGAATCATCGCGGCGTCGAAACCATCGATATCGAAGGTCAAATAAACGGGGCCAGAACCGACAGCGGCAGCGACATCATCCGCATCCCATTTTTTCATGTCCTTGGCCCAGAAAATTTTGATGCGGTTGTTGTATTTATCGAGGACCGGCATTTCTTCCTTCGAAATGTTACGAATACCGACCGATACAAGACGCACATTCGGATAATCAAGACAGCGACACATGGCGGATGCGTGGGAAAAATGGAATCCTTCATACCCATCGCGCAAATCGGCATGGGCATCAAATTGCAGAATGGTGATCGGCTCGCCGCCTTCAACAAACGGACGAATTGCACCGGGGGTAAGAGAATGTTCGCCGCCCAAGGTCATCGGAAATTTTCCGGCCTTTAAAACATCACGCACATGGCCTGCGAGTTGTTCCAGCGCATCTTCGTGTTTTAGTTCTATGGGGGGCGTATCCATCGTCGCGATGCCATATGCATCGTATGGTTCGCACCAGAAGACTTCGTCAAATTTTTCCAATTCAGGGGATGCGTCGATAATCGCCTGCGGGCCTTTATCGGTGCCGCCCATGTAGGAGACCGTTTTTTCAAGGCCAAAGGGAATAATAACTGCTTTGGAATCGGCAGGATTTCCAGTGTTTTCGTATCCCATAAAAGCCTTGTCGGCAGGCAGGAATTTCATGTAAACCGTCCTATATAAAGTGCTCATCGAAAGGTACAGCCATGACAGATATCGTCAAGACCTTATCCAGCGTCCAGACACCTGCTTATATCGCGGACGAGGCGCTTTTGCGTCAAAATCTGGCAGCCTTAAAGGCTGTTAAAGATGCAACAGGCGTCCAGATTATCTATGCCATTAAGGCATGCCCGCTGTATCCGCTGTTTCCAATCATTGCGGAGGTCTTGGATGGATCCACCGCATCCGGCCCGTATGAAGCCAAATTAGGCCACGATCATTTCGGCAAAGAAGTGCACGTCTTTTGCCCGGCGTATGCGCAATCCGATATCGATCAGTTACTCGCTATCGGTGGCCCAATCCATTTCTACTTCAATTCTGTGCATCAGCTGCATAAGTTTGAACCGCAAATTCGTGCGGCCAGCAAAGACCACGCAATCGGTATTCGCATCAATCCGCGCATTTCGGTGACGAAGTACGAAAAATACAATCCATGTCGCCAAGGAAGCCACTTAGGCGTACCGATCGATCAACTCGATACCGTGCCGTGGGATAAGGTCGATATTCTGCACGCGCATGCGTTGTGTGAAAATATGGGCGCGGATAGCGCATTGCTCATTCAAACGATTGCCGAGAAAGCAGCCGAATATGTACGCCGTGTCAAATACGTCAATTTCGGTGGCGGGCATTTTATCAGCCATCCGGATTATCATCCGTTGGCATTGATCCATGCGCTCAATCATTTCAAAGCCGAATTCCCGAGCGTGCAAATGTTGATGGAGCCCGGCGGCGCGATTGTGCAAGGGGCAGGGTACATTGTCGCCAAAGTCATCGAAACCGTCGAAGTCGACGGCGTGAAAACCGCGATCTTGGATGCATCGCCCAACTGCCACGTACCGGACGTCATCAAAACCGACCTGCAATTGCCGGTCGTGGGCGGTGATGAAGACACCAAAAACAAACCGTTTGTCTACACACTCGCGGCACGCACCTGCATGGCCCGCGATTTGTGGGGCACATATGGGTTTGAACATGACTTAAAAGAAGGCGACACCATCGTCTTTAAAGACGGTCTGCAATACTCGCTCGGCGAAGCGAACTGGTTCAACGGCCATCAACGCCCAAGCCTTGGAATCCTTAGGGTTGACGGTAATGTCGAAGTCTTTAAAAGCTTTGGCTATAAGGA
>DATCRN010000274.1:0-3312 GCA_036568945.1 Alphaproteobacteria bacterium
CCAAAAAACCCAGGCCGCCGCCGCTGTTAATCCGGCTGCCGGCGATTCTGAAGAAGTCAACGCTTTACGCAAGCAACTCGCGGCTTTGAAACAAGATAACGAGATGTTGGCTGAGAAACTGAGCAATGTTGCTAACCAACCACAACAAGCCAATGTCATTAACATGAACCCAGTATCGGGTGACAGCGCAATGGCAAGCGACCTTGCCGAAACGCAGGCCTCGCTCGCATCCGTAATGGCGGAGCGCGATGAATATAAAGATTTGTTACAACGCGAACGTTTACGCCCCGCTGGTGAGAAAACCGCTAAAAATGATAAAAATGTCGATGAAAGCGCTGTAGCGCACATCAAGAAGTTGGAAGCAGAGCGCGCGGATCTTATCCGTCAGTTGGAATATGAACGGTCCCGCATGGAGCAAATCGCTGCGGGGAAAGAATCCGCACCAGCATTGGCGGAAGCGTCGTCCGCGAAATCGGAAGCCACCAACCAACGCATCGCTGATTTGGAAGCACAAAAGACCCGTTTGGAAAAACAGCTGACGGCCGCACAAAACGATGTCATCGAAGCGCGTCAACAGGCGAAATTCAGCGCGGCTAAAGCGTCGGCCTCGGATAAGGAAGACGTGGCTGCTTTGCTTGAAGAAAATAAAAAGCTGCAAATGGAACTAGCTGCCGCATCAACGGGAAAAACCGGTGATACGCGCGCGATGGAAACAGAAATCGCCACGCTTCGCGCGCAAAATAAAATGTTGAACGAAGAGATCAACAAACGTTTGGCTGCAGCACCTGAACGCGCCGAAGTGGACAATGCTGTTGCCAAAGCGGATTTCAACGCGCGCGAAGCAAAAGCGGAAGCTGCCAAAGAAGTGGCCCGCGATTTAAGCCTTGCCAAAACGAGAGCTGCGCAAGCTGATGCCGAAAATATCCGTTTAGCACGTGAACTGGCCCAAGCACGTCAAGAAGCCGCTATGGTTGCCAAGACCGTCCAAGCGGCACCGGCTGTTACAGTTGCGAAAGTCGCTCAAGTCGAGCCAAAAATCATTCCGATGAAGTCAGCACCTGTCGCGCAACCGATTGTGTCGGAGGCGCCAAACGATCAAGGCATGTCCACCACGCCACCGGCCCAAATAATGCGCGCCACGATGGTACAGCCGCAAGTGCAGATGCAGCAACCGACACAAATGTATCAACCGGCATCTGTTGTACCAGCCGCAGAGGCGCCGGTGCCAGGTCCAAGCGGACGTGATATTGCGTCTTATCTGCAACGTGCAGGCATTTCGATCGTCTCAGGTTTTGAGAAGATCAACAAAGTGTCGAATGCGAATTTCGGCGCCTTCCGTTGGGATACGGGCGTGGTGTTCGGCACAGCTGAGCAACAACGCATTAATAGCGAACGTGGATTTAAACAGGCAGTCGAGGCCTATATGGAGAAAACGCGCAATCGTTGTTCCGGGACGTTTGATCAATCTATCGCTGACGGCGCGGGTAATCAAAATGATTTCACGACGGCCGATGTTGCCTGCATTATGCCGGACGGCACAGGCGCGGGTGCTGCGATGGTGTTCTATTATAAAGACGGCATGTTCAATGCTGTGGCGCATGAAGGTAATTTGGAGACTTTCGAGCAGGCTATGACCACGCGCGATAAACTCGCTGGAATCATCAAAGGGCAATTGTAATAGGGTCATTTACTCAAAATTAACCCTCTAAGAGCGGCATTTATGCCGCTCTTATTTATTGTATGGCAGTTCTTTGCTGGTTAAAACGGCACAAATCCGCTGTTTTTGATGGGATTGCTAAAAATTTAATTAAAATTTTCGCTAACTCCTTCCTAACCATTGCGCCCGTACACTGAAAAGTATGGATACCAATTCGACTTTTCGTGACGTGTTCGCCGATATGGGCCAGGCCGCTTTGACCTGGAATTTCGGCAGCGGTCGTTTATCGTGGATCGGTACACCGGAATCGGTGATGGCAATCGAGCCCGCCGCCGTGCCAACGGAAGCAAGCGCGTTCAAAACGCTGATTAATCCGCAAGACTTACCGAGTTTCTTATCCGCCCTGCAAACGCATGCCGCAAGCGCCGATGCTCAAGGGGTCAAAGTCAACGAACCTTTGCGCATCCGCACTCGTGATGGTTCTTTCCGATCTTTACGATTGGAAGGCCGCCTCAGTATCGATCAAGCAAGCGACGAACCGATTTTGTACGGCATTCTGCATGCCGATCATGAAACAGCTTTGCTCGCGCCAAGCGAAAATATTCTCACTGGTCGCGGCCTGATCGCGCAGGAATTAGAGAATATTATTTTATCCCGCAGCGCCGGTGTGCGCGGCAAAGGATATTTTATGGCCTTGGGCCTCGACCGCGTTGGTCTTTTGAACGAAGCCTACGGCGCAGCCTGCGTCGATACGGTTTTGCTGGAAATCGAACGTCGTCTCAAAAGCTTTTTCGAAAAGAATGCTTTGGTCTGCCGCATTTCCGGCGACGTATATGGCTTGATCCTGTCTGATCTGCCACATGCGGAAGCCGATTCAACGGCGGCTGCTTTACTGCAAACATTTATGACGACGCCAGTGCTCACTTTATATGGTCCGGTTATGATTGGCCTGTCGATCGGCGGCGTGGCATTGTCCGCTGCGGAAGAAAAGGGCAGTGATATTATTGCTCGCGCGGAAGCTGCGATGCTGAATGCAAAAGAGCGTGGCCGTGGATGCTTTGTCGTATCCGCCCCGCACGATCAAAAACGCGAACGTGCGCGCAAATTGTTGGCCGGCGGTCAATCGGTTTACAATGCATTGGAGCAGGGTCGCATGCGCATGGCTTTTCAGCCTGTCATGGATATGAATTCCAAACGAATTTCATTCTTTGAATCATTGATCCGCATGATCGATGAAGAAGGTCGCCTGGTCGCTGCCGAAGAATTTGTGCCAGCGCTGGAAGAACTCGGCATGACGCGTCTTTTGGATATTTATGCGCTGCATTCCGCCATTCGTGAGTTGGAACAGTTCCCGGAAATCAATTTATCCGTCAACGTGTCGAACCATAGCCTAGTCGATGCCGGCTGGCTACGTTCCGCCGTCAGCCTTTTGTCCGGTAAACCACACATTGCCAAACGCTTGATCGTTGAAATTACCGAAAGCAGTGTCATGCATGATTTGGGTCAGGCAATCCGCGTTGTGCATACGCTAAAAGATTTGGGCTGCCGTATCGCACTTGATGATTTCGGCGCCGGTCAAACATCGTTCCGTCAGCTTAAATTGCTGGAAGTCGACGTGGTCAAAATCGATAAATCCTATATCCGCGATATTCAGG
>DATCRN010000275.1:0-2140 GCA_036568945.1 Alphaproteobacteria bacterium
ATCTTAAACTTTTGCATGTTATGCGTGTTTAAGCGTCCGTTCTTGTAAAGGCAAACCGGCTTACCTTCGATCAATTTGCTCAAGATAGGCACGTATTCCAAAATATAGCCTGTACCGATCACCGCCATGACAGACACGACAGACGACCAGAATCCTCCGTCATTATGCGTAAGACCCAAATTTGCCGCATCAGCAACCAGCAGCAGGACGACGAAATCTTGAGCATTCATTTCGGCAAACATGCGCCGCCCGGATAATTTGAGAGCGATTAGAATAAATAGATAAAGCACAATGGCTTGCAGGGCTGATATACCTACAACATCCCATTCAGGTGCATCAAAGATGGTAACGTAGTCCATACGCCATCAAACGCACTCATGGGGAGCATGGTTCCGCTCATAGAAAAACGGCCAGACAATCGCCTGGCCGTTTAAAAACAAAAGCCGTTCGGGATATCGAACGGCTTTAAAATTATGCGCGCTTGTTAACAGCGTCTTTCAGTGCTTTACCGGCAGCGAATTTCGGCTGTTTGGAAGCGGAAATTTTCAGCGGTTCGCCCGTGCGCGGGTTGCGGCCCATTTGTGCCTTACGGTTGGACACTTTGAACGTGCCAAAACCGATCAGTTTCACTTCGTTGCCTTTTTTCAAGCTGGCGGTGATCGCGTCCAATAGGGCGTTCAGTGCTTCTTCAGCTTTGCTTTTGGAAAGATCCGTTTTCTTAGCAACGGCGGCAACGAGTTCAGTTTTATTCATGGGTAATCCCCTTTTCATGAATGTTGAAGTCCCCCCAAATCCGACATTTAAAGATCATCAGATCTGAAGTTGATAAGTGACTCGATGCCTCCAAAGCCAGGCTTTAAGCCATGAGTCGGCCTATCGGGTTACAATCATTATGCCGATTTAAAAGGGTCGTCAATGATGAATTACGTCAGAAGCCCCGGATTCTGTGGCTTCGTCGGGTGTTGCATCCAAATCGATGTCAGTTTTGCGATCAATTGGTGTCGGAATTTCCATCAACGCATGAGCGAGAACTTGATCGATATTCGTAACAGGTACGATCTCGAGACCTTTTTTGACATTAGCAGGGATTTCCGCCAAATCTTTCTCGTTTTCCTTCGGAATCAAGACCTTGGTGATGCCACCTCGCAAAGCGGCCAGAAGCTTTTCTTTCAGGCCACCAATCGCCGTAACATACCCGCGAAGGTTGATTTCGCCGGTCATCGCAATGTCGCGACGGATCGGGATTCCGGTAAGTGCAGACACGATTGCCGTAGTCATAGCTGCCCCTGCAGACGGCCCATCCTTTGGGGTTGCGCCTTCAGGAACATGCACGTGAATTGCTTTTTTATTCAGTTTTTCGTAGTCGATTCCAAAGCTATCGGCGCGCGATTTGATCAGCATTTCGGCCACGACGATGGATTCTTTCATCACCTCTTGCAAATTACCGGTCATCGTCACCTTGCCGCCTTTACCAGGCATCGTGACAGCTTCGATCGATAACAAATCACCACCGGTTTCGGTCCACGCAAGCCCCGTCACAACACCGACGCGATCTTGTTCATCGCGCTCGCCGTAACGGAATTTACGCACGCCGGCATATTTGCCGAGGTTCGCAGGCGTGATGTGCAATTCTTTTCTGCGACCCATCAAAATATCTTTGATCGCTTTGCGGCACAGGTTCGCAAGTTCGCGTTCGAGCGAACGCACGCCTGCTTCACGTGTGTAATAACGAATGAGATCGCGGATAGCGGCATCGCTGATACCGAACTCCGCGGATTTCAAACCGGCAGCTTTCATTTGTTTATCGAGCAAATGCTTATGCACGATGCCGAGTTTTTCATCTTCCGTGTAACCAGACAGGCGAATGACTTCCATACGGTCCGCGAGCGGACCCGGAATGCGCATCGAGTTTGCCGTGCAGATAAACAACACATCCGACAAATCGTAATCGACCTCAAGATAGTGATCGTTGAAATTATGGTTCTGTTCCGGATCGAGGACTTCAAGCAGCGCCGACGACGGATCACCGCGCCAATCCTGACCTAATTTATCGATCTCATCCAAGAGGAACAGCGGGTTCGTCGTCTTGGCTTTCTTCATGCCTTGAACGATTTTGCCCGGCATCGCACCAATATAGGTA
>DATCRN010000276.1:0-2394 GCA_036568945.1 Alphaproteobacteria bacterium
GACCCGGTTTTGCGTCTTTGAGCTGTGGAGAATGACGACGGTCGATTAAGTCGATTGGCTTGTGCCACAGCAGGTCGATAATCCGTTCGCCGCCTAATAGTTTCTCGAACAATTTGGCGTTTTTCGGCCCCACCCCGGCAAGGGTGCGGATGGACCGGAAAACAGGGTCGAGAATCAGGGGCCGCATAGTGGACAAGACTATAATAGGACATTAATTAGGTGACCATGACTTTAGAGGAGAGACGCAAAAAGCTGGTTTTTCGGGCTTGGCACCGGGGGACGCGGGAAATGGACCTTTTGATGGGATCCTTTGCCGACGCGCATGTGCAGGGGTTCGACCCTGCACAATTAGATGCATTTGAAAAACTTTTAAGCTGTCCCGATCCTGATTTGTACGATTGGAAATGTGGTCTTTCGCAGCCTGGTGCGAATGATGACAGTGATATCTTGCGTCTTTTCATCGAACATAAGTTTGCGGGTCGCTGATGGGGGATCCGGCAATTCAGCAACAGCCGAAGGCAATACGTACCCTGACCGGCATCCCGGAAGGGCAGGAGGCATTTGTCCTGCGCGACCGTGCAATTGACGCACAGCGTGAAGGTGCCATCGCACTGCATATCGCGCTGGATGAATCGCGCATCGCAACGATCAAAGATATTTTGGCGTTTTTTGCACCGGAGATAGATGTTCTTATTTTTCCGGCTTGGGATTGCTTGCCCTACGACCGTGTTTCACCGCAATCCGATATTATCGGGCAGCGTATTGATACGCTTGCGGCCCTTGCTGCACGTCAGAACAGCGATATTCGCAAAGCTTTAATTGTTCTGACGAGCGTGAATGCCATCACGCAACGTGTTGTGCCGCATGATCATGTTTTAGCCGGTGCGCTGACCATTCAAAAAGGATCGATAATTGCGCCGGATGCACTGACCAATAGCCTGCAAGCGCAAGGCTACACACGGACCGATGTGGTGCGTGAAGCCGGTGAATTTGCCGTACGTGGCGGCATTGTGGATATTTTTCCGCCTGCAGGCGATAGCCCTGTGCGCATTGACTTCTTCGGTGACGAGGTTGAAGCCTTGCGCGCCTTCGATCCCGTCACGCAGCGATCTTTGAATGATCTCCCCAATGTTGTTTTAGGCACTGCCGCAGAAATTCTTCTGACGCCTGAGGCTATCGAGCGTTTTCGCAAAAATTACCGTGCGGCGTTTGGTGTGATCAATGACGATCCACTTTATGAATCTATTTCCGAAGGCCGCCGTTATGCCGGTATGGAACATTGGTTGCCGTTATTCTATGGCGCTCTTGAAACTTTGTTCGATTACGTGCCTGAGGCGTATATCAGCATGGATCAGCAAGCCATTGAGGCACGCCGCGAACGCGAGGCACAAGTGCGGGATTTATTTAGCGCGCGTCAATCGCTGCTGAAATCCGACCAAGGTAAGAAAGCAATTGCGGGCGCAGGGTATCGTCCTATTCCGGTCGCATCTTTGTTTATCGGAGCCGATGAATGGGAAAATCATCTGGCTAACGATACACGGGATGCAGTTAGTTTCTCACCGTTCCCGGGCGATGGCCCGAACGATAAGGGCGCCAAACGCGGACGTGATTTCTTGGATTTGCGTTCGCAGGAAGGTGTAAATTTGTTCGGCGCTGTGGCTGACCATATTAAGGCGTTGCATAAAACCACATTAATTGCGGCCTATTCCAACGGCTCCGCGGATCGCTTGAAAACCTTGTTATCGCAGGCGGGCATTGCCTCCACTGATATTGGCAAATGGGAAGATGCCAAAAAAATCCAAAACGGTACGGTGGGCCTGGTTGTTCTGCCGCTTGAACAAGGTTTTGTGAATGATCAGATCGCGGTCATTACCGAACAGGATATTCTGGGCGATCGTCTGGCACGCCGTTCGCGTGGCAAACGCAAAGCCGATGCGTTTTTGCGCGAAGTCTCCTCTCTCACGCCTGGTGACTTGGTCGTGCATATTGAACACGGTGTGGGACGATTTGAAGGTTTGGAGACTATCGAAGTATCCGGTGCGAAACATGATTGCCTTAAACTGGTTTATGACGGCGGCGATCGTTTGTTCCTGCCGGTTGAAAATATCGAAGTCCTCTCGCGCTTCGGTAACGATGAAGGATCGGTCCAGCTTGATAAACTTGGCGGTGCGGGATGGCAGGGGCGCAAGGCCAAGGTCAAACGCGATCTGCTCGCGATTGCTGGTAAGCTTTTGGATATCGCGGCAGCACGGCAACTTAAAAAGGCTGATATCTATAATAGTGCTGATACCCCTTACGCTGAATTCGCAGCGCGTTTCCCGTATAATGAAACAGAAGATCAGCAACGATCGATCACCGAAACATTGATGGATTTACAGGCGGGTCGTCCAATGG
>DATCRN010000277.1:0-3158 GCA_036568945.1 Alphaproteobacteria bacterium
GGGTAGACCTTGGATCGTGTATCCTAAACTTAGCGGATCAATGAATAATGTCTGCGCAGGCGCAGGATTTTGCGGGTAACGAGGATCGAACTGCGAAACCATGCGCAATATTATGAAAATAAAGACTTAATGTCAAATTTAAGGGCTAAATCTTAGTTTAAGTCTATTCCCCACATCGTTTGGGGCAGCATCTCAAATCCTTTGCGGCTGCTGATGTTGACCGCGAGTGCCGCTGTGGCACCTGCCACAACCACTGCCGCAAAAACGATTTTCAATGCTGAAAGATGCGTAAAAGGTTTATCCGACTTAGCCATTCGCGCTCAGCTTCCCGTGACAATGCTTATATTTCTTACCCGATCCGCAGGGGCAAACAGCATTGCGCGGCAAAGCGTTCCATGTCGAAGGATCATTTTCATTAAAGATGGTTTTTTTGGTCGGCAAACGTACCGGCATTTCACCACGCGCCATCGGCGCATCGTTGTCGGTCATCGGCGACGTTGCTTCTTCGTGCACTTCGACGGTTTTGGTGCTCACGCGCGGAATCAAATTCATCGTGCCCAAAGTCGGGTCCACTTCCACGAAAGAAAGCGTTTGTGTGACGCCTTCGCGCAAAGATCCAAGCATGGTTTGGAATAGGCCAAAAGCTTCGGCCTTATATTCGTTCAACGGATCGCGCTGGCCAAATGCGCGCAAGTTAATGCCTTGGCGCAAATGATCGAGCATAAGAAGGTGTTCTTTCCACACATGATCGAGGCGTTGCAGCACAATGGCCTTTTCAACGCGGCGGAAAATTTCGGGGCCTGTGCGTGCAACTTTTTCAGCCATAAATTTATCGGCAGCATCGAGCGTACGCTGTTCGACAATGGCTTCGTCAATGCCTTCTTCTTTTGCCCATTGGTCAATCGGTAGGTCCAGATTGAGAATATTCTGCAGTCCGCTTTTGAGCGTCTCGATATCCCATTGTTCCGGATACGAGCCTTCGGGAACAGAGCGAGTGACGATATCATATACGACATCGGCACGCATATCGCCGACCAGTTCTTCGATGCCCGTTGCCTGCATGATTTCGCGGCGCTGTTCGTAAATCACCTTCCGCTGGTCATTCATTACGTTGTCGAATTTGAGCAGGTTTTTACGAATTTCATAGTTCTGTTGTTCGACTTTGTTTTGCGCTTTCTCAAGCGTTTTTGAAATCAATGGGTGGCTTAATGCTTCGCCGTCGCGCAGACCGATTTTACGGTGCGCGAGCAGGGGCTCAAGACGTTCGGCGCCGAAAATGCGCATAAGGTCATCTTCCAAAGATAAGAAGAAGACCGTGAGACCCGGATCGCCTTGACGACCGGAGCGGCCGCGCAGCTGGTTGTCGATGCGGCGGCTTTCGTGACGTTCGGTACCGATGACCATGAGACCGCCGGAAGCCACGACCTTTTCGCGCGCGTCGGCAATTTCTTTTTTAATGATATCAAGCTTGGCTTTGCGCAGTTCCGGCGATGCGTCTTCTGGAATTTCTTTGGACGCGCGCATGTCGAGGTTGCCGCCGAGTTGAATGTCGGTCCCACGACCAGCCATGTTGGTGGCGATGGTGACCGCACCCGGCACACCCGCCTGCGCGATAATATAGGCTTCTTGCTCGTGATAGCGTGCGTTGAGCACTTGGTGCGCAATTTTAAGTTTTTTGAGTTCCGCCGATAATGTTTCGGATTTTTCAATCGATGTCGTGCCGATCAAGATCGGTTGCTGACGCGACTGTGCTTCTTTCACAAGCGCTAAGACGCCATCCAGTTTATCGGCATAGGATTTATAAATGCGGTCGTTATGATCGATCCGTTTTACCGGGACATTGGTCGGCATTTCGACGACTTCCAGGCCGTAAATGTCCGCAAATTCGGTTTCTTCGGTTTTTGCCGTGCCTGTCATGCCCGCGAGTTTCGGGTACATGCGGAAATAATTTTGGAAGGTAATTGAGGCTAGCGTCTGGTTTTCGTTTTCGACGTTGACGCCTTCTTTGGCTTCCAATGCTTGGTGTAGACCATCCGAATAACGACGGCCTTCCATCATGCGGCCGGTAAATTCGTCGATAATGATGACTTTGCCATCTTTGACAATGTAATCGACATCGCGCGAGAACAATGTGTGGGCTTTGAGCGCTTGGTTGACATGGTGCACGAGAGAAATGTTTTGCGCATCATACAAATGACCCTGCGTGAGCAGACCGCCATCACGCAAAATTTGTTCGGCCTTTTCAACGCCGGAATCCGACAAGGATACCGTGCGGCTTTTTTCGTCTTTTTCGTAGTCTGCCGCGTCAAGTTGCGGGATCACGAGATTGGCTAGACGATACAGTTCAGATGAATCTTCAGCGGGGCCGGAAATGATGAGCGGTGTCCGCGCTTCATCAATCAAAATGGAGTCGACTTCGTCGACGATCGCGAAGTTGAACGGGCGTTGCACCATGTCTTCGAGACGGAACTTCATATTATCACGCAGATAATCAAAGCCGAATTCGTTGTTGGTGCCGTAGGTAATGTCAGCGGCATAAGCGGATTTACGCATGCCATCCGGAATGTTGGATAAAATAGTACCCACGGACATACCGAGGAAATTATAGACGCGGCCCATCCATTCGGCGTCACGTTTGGCCAAATAGTCGTTCACCGTCACGACATGGACGCCTTTGCCGGTCAATGCGTTCAAATATACAGGTAGGGTGGCAACCAGGGTTTTGCCTTCACCGGTACGCATTTCGGCGATTTTACCGGTATGCAGAGCATGGCCGCCGAGAAGCTGAACGTCATAATGGCGTTGACCTAGGGTGCGTTTAGCGGCCTCGCGGACTGTGGCGAAGGCTTCAGGGAGTAGGGCATCGAGATGCTCGCCTTTGGCCAGGCGGTCCTTGAATTCCGCCGTTTTGGCCTTGAGAGCGTCATCGGATAAGCTTGAAAACTGTTCCTCCAGCTCGTTAATCCGGGCAATAGGCTTAGACAGGCGTTTAACTGCCCGATCGTTAGAAGAACCAAAAACCTTAGAAACCAGCGAGAGAACCATTAAATCCTAGTACTTTCCAATATATAAAATGCCGGGCAAAACCTATAGCCCGTAAGGCTCGGCGTCAATGTAAACCGTTTATCCCCAAGGAGTTGTGACATCTTTGTGGCAGG
>DATCRN010000278.1:0-2528 GCA_036568945.1 Alphaproteobacteria bacterium
GCGCCAGGCTTACGGTCGCCTCATCCGTTCCCCTGCCGACCATGGTGTGTTCGTGCTTTTGGACAGCGGTTTTCCGTCTCGTTTAGAAGATTCCTTCCCGGATGGCGTGCCTGTTGAGCGGGTTGGAATGGACCAAGCCCTTGAAATCTGTAGAGCTTTCTTTAAACTCTAAAACTTTACATATTGTCAATCTGTGCGTAATATACTCATCTTCCAAAGGGATATTATGAGACAGCATGATTTTTTAGACGAACTTCAAAAGCGCCACGGCAACGCCGTGCAAGAGATGGTGAATGAAAATCTTCTGCCGCTTGAAGAAGCGCTTCATCATCTTGTGAATGCGACCGAAGATGAATCTTTAAATCCCGAAGCCGTCATCAGCTACGCGACTGATCTTTTTTATGGTGATATGCCAAAGCTCCTCCCCTTTTTGGCGCGTTTGGCGCCGCATGCGGATTTGGGTGTCTTGTTAAAAGACGATTCCTATTTTACCGAAATGTTCGACACATTTGACGATGACAGCAAAAAAGAAGACGCCGAAAATCAATTTGTCGATTTTGCCATCAACCTCCATAAACAAGGCAACATCTCAGCTATCCAGTTATCTAATTTTAGAGATATGAATTTTTATAGCGGCGCTACTTTAGACCGCTTCCTAAAAGAATCTGAGCTTGCTGTGCATCTTTATGCCGATGCGCTTAAAGCATATGAAAAACCTGAAATTATCACGATCGAAAAACGAGAAAAATTCAACAATCGTGCGGAAATGGTAGCTTATCACAAGGCATTGGCTGAATCGCCAATGGCAAAGCGCGCCGAACTTTTGGATCAGCTTACCATGTCATTATCAAATGAGGTCCAGGATATCGATATCCTTGATTTGTATAAGCTGACCCATCAGGCGCTGACGATTAAAGATATTACGATCGATCAATATATAAGCCATGCTAGCCGCCTATTCCGTCTTATGCCGGAAGAACAAAAAACTGAAGCAGGCGCTCTGTATGTTTCCGATCTGAAATTGGCGCAAGAACAAGACGTCTATCGGAACAAGGCGCAGGATTACGGTCGGACTCTCTATAATGTTGCGCATTCAAACGAGCATGACGATGCGACTATCCTTTTGGGTCGCGAAGCCTTGATCGAATACGCGCATAGAACCTACCAACAGACACAAAGCGTTTATCCGGAACTTCAAAACATTGAAAAAGAAATAGCCGAATTGCCGGAAGACCGTCGCACCCATTGGGTTCAAAACTTTATTGAATTGTATGATGACAAGGCTAAAGAATGGGGCGCAGGGCGCGTTCTTAGGTATGGTGCTGCCATGGCAAACCTCATGGATGCTGAAGCACGCACGTCTTATGTTGAGCGTTTATTAAAGCCGATTTTTGATAACGGTTTAGATGATCGGCTGGATCCAAAACAAACCAAGCTCTATTTCGAAAAAATTGCCGAGATCATTGATGGTTTATCAGGAAGCACGGCACATGACGCATATCAAAACGCGTTGCTAAAAGAACTTAAGAACGAACGTCTGTCCCTAAACGGGTGGCTTGAGCTCAATCTTGAAACACGCCGCCAAGTCCCCCTACACAAGCGCTTCGATTATTATAAGAATTTGATCGGCGAGGTCGAGGCTTTGGCATACGTAGGAAAGGCTTCCGATGATCAGCTCTCTGCCGCGCAATTCGATTTGGGCATGCGCGCGCGGAAATATGCGCGCAATGATGAAGATCGCAATTGGGCCACACAAATTATTTTATCCAATGCAGCATCACTTGGCATTGATATGACTGCGGATCAACGCAGCAAGCTGCGTGATGCGTTTCAAACCTTCAACGGATCAGAAAAGCGTACCAATGGCATGCAAATCGTTTTGGGCGATAAGACTGGCAAAAACGGACAACGTCCGGTCGCGTTTGTCTTTGCATCAGAAAGCGGCGAGCCTTTGGTCGATTACCTGGATTTCCAAGGCCCTTTAAGCGCCGTGAACGCCCAAGTTGAGGCCAAATACACTGCCGGACACCCACGCCGTAAAACCTGGGATGCGTTACGCGCCTCTATCGCTTAAATCCTAACGTTTTCTTAATATACCTGCACCGATAATGGGGGTGTGGAAGATATGGACACTTTAACTGTGCCCGTGACAACCGCCCCTGACAAAGCGTCCGGGCGGGACCTCCAACTGAACTCCGTTCTTAGTCAGCGCGAACGTATCCGGACTTATTTCGACATGGTGCCGCATGACGGCCCGCTTTTGGTCATCGACCTCAACACTGTGCGCAACAATTACCGCGCCTTCCGCGCTTCTATGCCGGAAGCAAAAGTTTTTTACGCCGTGAAGGCAAACCCGGCGCCCGATCTTTTGAAGATGCTGGCGTTACAAGGTTCAAGCTTCGATGTCGCTTCCCTGTCCGAAGTCAAAATGGCACTCGCGGCAGGCGCATCGCCAGACCGCATTTCGTTCGGGAACACGATTAAAAAAGAAAAGGATATCAAGGTCGCTTACGATCTCGGTATTCGTT
>DATCRN010000279.1:0-2705 GCA_036568945.1 Alphaproteobacteria bacterium
CGTATGGGCCACGCAGGCGCCATCATTTCCGGCGGCGATGATACGGCGGAAGCCAAAATCTCCGCGATGAAGGCGGCAGGTTTTGTGGTTTCGGATTCTCCCGCAGGCCTTGGCGAAGCGGTGAAGAAAGCCATGGCCGCTTAAGTCACAACATAGATTTAAAAAGGCCGCCAATTGGGCGGCCTTTTTGTTTTAAAAAATAATATGCGGCCATAGCCAATGCCAATCATTCCGGCAAAGCCGAACGCCTGATTGTCCGAAACTATCGGGTGCTTGCGCATAGGTGCGATGGTCCTTCACGGCGACATTATAAATGGCGCAAAGATTTTCATCGTCCTGCGTGCGCCTGTTTAAAATAAGCGTACGACGACCCCCTTCCGTAACCACGATTTCTTCGCCTACGCGATTGCGGCTGAAATCGAAGAGAATCTTTTCGGCCGTTGCTTCCCACCTGATATCTTCAGATCCAGCGATGGAAATCGTTTTCTGCGTTTCTGTCTGATTCTCGATGGTAAAGACTGCATTGGCTTGGTTTTGCGCCTCCCACGCAAACAACAAGCCGAGCAGAAGCGCAGGCGATGAAAGAGCAAAAATGCCGCCCCAGAGAAAGCTTTTGGATGTGATATCAGCGGGCTTGTTCCAACCGCTGCGGATTTTGGTAAAAGCATTTTTAAGAGCATGGGCCATACTACACCTTCAATCCACGAAAGATGGGCGAAGGTTTTCCTTCAAGATCAAGCGCAATCAAGCGATGCAGATATGGCCGATAATCCGCCAATAATTTTTTAGTATCCGCGCGATTGTCTTTGCGATTGAATCCAAAGGGCGTGAAGATATCGCGTAATTTGTAATGGCCTTTAAAATGCGCGCTAAGCGGATGGTCAGAAAATTCTTGGATTTTTAGATAGCGACTTTCGGGGCCCACATGGATACGAAACGTACTATGGTCGTCGTGGGTTTCATAGACAATGTCTGGTCCGGCAAGGCGTTTGAATGTGCCGCGCAGCGCGTGTATGCCCTCTTCGGGGTTCGCATGCGGGAAGGGGTCGCAATAAACGATTTTAAATTCGAGCTCATCTGCGCCTGAGATAAGCCCGGTAAGGTCTTTGCAGGTTAAATCCACAAAGCGTGCATATTGCCGGTTCGGGCGCGTACCACGCGGGACGTAGTTAAAGGTAAAATCATCACCGATATTTTTAATGTAATCGTCGCTGAAATTATAAAGCGTCATCGTTTTCTCCCTTATTTCAAGATGATGGTTTGTGATGTGGGTACGCGATGCGGTTCGTCACGATCGACGAAAGCAAGCGAGGCAAGCGCCGTAATGGCGGACGCGAGATAAAGCGCGGCGCCTAAGTTTTGTGGGTCTTTAAGCCAGATGCGAGATTTTAAAAACGCCCGCTGCAAGGGCGATTTGGATGGTGTTTGGATCATGGTGAGTACTCCTTAGCGGCGGTTATTTTTCCGGCGGGAGCAACAAAAAAGCCGCGTCTTCACTGCTCCTGCAGGGATTTCGCGGCTGTAACACCATGAATGTTTAGCATTTGATAACGCGGTTGCAAGCTATCCCCAAATCCCGCGGTCGATCACTCGACATAGTTAGGATGAATTTAGATAAAGGGAAATGCAAGTTTTTTTATTAAGGGTTCGTTGCAAATGCTTTAAAGCTTTAGCGCACGACGTGCATGACCCACAATATTCGCCAGGGAATCCGCGCGGTTGCGGTCGAAATCGGAATATTTTGAAACCGTGATGGTTGGCGAATTTGTTTGAGCTGCTTGAAGTTCCCAGGTTGGTTTGGTCGGGAAGTCGCCGTTCGGCAAAACCACGATTTGATTTTTCGGCAGTTCATGTGTGGAGATGGTCCCAGCCTTAATCGGCAGACCTGATGATGGATCACCGCTGACGTCACTTCCCCAATCAGCACGTATGGCGTACCAAAGATGTTGATATGTATTGCCAACGCCAAGCATAATCCCACCGTTTGCCTTTGCCATCGACATGAAGGCGGCATAACGATCAAGTTCGGTGCCTAAATTAAAGGCATCATTTGTTTTTGGATCGATGATGGGTTCAAGACGCAAACCATACGGCAAACGTTCGTTCACACTATCAAGATCTGCTGCCGTAATGCCGTGCACGGCGTTATAAAAGGCCAGGCGCAGCGGACTTTCATGCGCGATGCCTTTGATAATGTAAGCGACATCATCGGCATCAAGATTCTGTTGAGCCGCATCACTGTGCTGCGAAAAAATTTTGTTCCATGTGATCAGAACTGGAATCGGCGCATCTTCTTCATTGTTATAAAATCTGTCCCATTTGGTGACTTCCTTCGTGTCCGGTTCTAAATAACCGGGACGCGGATCAGGCACTTTCACAGGCGAAATGGAATTAAAAGGCGGGGCGATTTCCGGACGCAGTAAGCGCGCCCAAGCGTAACTATGTGCAATACCCATGCGCGTGGCCAAACGACGCGCATTGGAGGTGAAATAAGCACTCATTTCAGCTTCGGTTTGCGGCTTGCCATTATTGGGCAATGGATCGCGTTGCGCAGGATCAGTTGGAATAAATTCCACCATCTCGTTTTGATAGCTGCGCTGGAAGAGGGGGATGAGACGTTTATCGGTCTCAACAATCAAACGGTCGCCGGGGATGGCAAGATCGGTCCATTTGTCCAAAATTGGTAGACCTTGGATCGTGTATCC
>DATCRN010000280.1:0-7896 GCA_036568945.1 Alphaproteobacteria bacterium
TTGAAGACGGCATGACGGTCAATCAAGGGACGCTGGGCGCCATCACTGGTACGGCTGTCGCCATGCCGTCCGGCAGTATTCTGCAAGCCCGCACCATTACCAATACTCGCAAAATCTCGGCCACCACCATCAATGCGGACACGTTCCAAACCTCGGGCCAGTTAAAAGCTGGTATCGTCTCCAACGGAAATGTCGTGGTCCACAATGCCACCAATAATGCCAATACCGGGGTCATCGATATCAGCGGCATGAACGATATGACCTATGGCGCCGCAGGCAATGTGAAAACCTTAAACGTGCCGCGACTACGCGTTAATAAACTGCTGGTCGACAATTTCGGCGCATGTGGTGATTGCCCGCAATAATTGGCCGATTTTCAAGCCTTTAAAGGACGTTGAATCACCCCTGCCCTTAAGGGTACAATATCTATGAAAAGATCATGATTCGCGCCCCTTTTTGCCTCGCCCTTAGCCTTGCCGTCCTGCTGATTCTGCAGGTCCCCGCTTTCGCCCAGGATGCGGATACGCCGCTTTTGTCCAATCCCACAGGCGTTGAGGATCTATCCGTTGATTTTGATGAGTCTTTCAACGCCATCGACAGCGAATATCTGTCGGATTCCATCCGTCTTAATTACCAAATCCACCTTTTAGAAAAGATGGCTGAGCGTCAGGCTGAGCTTTTAAAAATCAGCGATAGTTTTAAATCGCTTGGTATTCCGTTCAATGAGCCGGCACCTGCACGTGGCCTATGCGCGCAATTGCCGCCCAATGGTCCGTGCATGAAACATTTCCCGGAACTGTATAAACCTCTGATCGATGCGCGGCAGGCTTATTACGAGGGTATTCGCCAAAAAGCGGCGATGGCAGCGGGTATTGATATTTCGCCGAAAGACGATCCAGCTGCGATTGAAAAAGCGCGTAAGGCCAAAGAGGAGCAAGAGCGCAAGCTGGCGGAGCTTAAAGCCAAAGCAGAAAAATTGGAGCGCGCCTCCCGTTATCAGTGGAATGAGGTCACATGTGTGGCCGGATCCTGCACTGGGATCATCGTGAGCAACAGGACTCCGGGCTATCGCGCGACCGTGCATAAGGGCACACGCTTGGCTGACGGAACCCTTATCGACAACATCCATAGCCGCGGCATTCGTGTTGTGATCGATGGTGATCCTATTGATTTGCGTCCAGCGCCGAACGACGACGACACGGCAAGCAACGCGCAAGCACCACAATTGACTGAAGTCGTCCCGACGAGCATGGGTCCCGCCGCTATGCCTGGTGCATCCGCTGCTGTGCAATCGGCCATTGACGCCGCGAACGCGAGCAGCAGTGGTGGGGTCACCATTACCGATGTAGGCGCGCAAGGCGGCGCTGCTCCAACGGCGGCACCTGCGCCTGCCGCCGAAACGACGGCGGCCGCAGATGCGAGCGGCGCGGGTGCAGGCGATTCCGGCACCAGCACCGTGCAACCGGCACTGGGACCTTCTGGCCTTTTCTAATCTCAAATTATGTGCCTAAGAAACGTGATAGGCTGAGCTGGCTTAAGATCGCCGTCACGCGATACGATGCTTCCAATTGACCCTGCAAGGCCTGGAACTTCACTGCAGCATCCGTCACATCGGCTGATTCTGTGTTTTCTAAAATCTTCTGCAGCGTTTGGCGATCATTTAAATGGTTGTCACGCATCGTTTGTAAAGCGCCTGCGGCCGATGCCGTTTTGGCCTGCGAATTCCGCAAATTTTGCACGCCGTCTTGAACAAATTTATAGATATCGTTTAAGGCCGTATGGAAATCGTCCTTGGTCGGCACGTCGGTGCCTTCTACCGGCATTTCCATGTTGGCAAGCACGTTCAAGCCCGCAACGATATTTTTAAATCCGTCATTATTCGCCAGCACCGTATAATCGACATCAAATGTAACATCAGCCCGCGCATAAATGTTTTTAGCGGACCCAAGCGTGCCGGAATATCCCAACTGATTATCCGTCATGGTCTTAACGTTGTTCAAGAAGGTGGATGTGTTTACAGTGCCGTCCAGCCAATCTTCCAGACGTGTTTGCACGTTGGTGGTCACAACGCCAGGGCTGACATAAGGTTTGTTTGAAACGTCGGTGCCAGTAAACAGATAACGATCACCGATTTTGGCATTCATGTTGGCTTCCACCAATTGCAGGGCTGTTGCCGCCACCTGCTTAATGGTTTCAATGTCAAATTCGCTGCCTTTAGCAAGCTGAATGTTGATTGCCGATAAAACATTACCCGCCTGCTCAATTGTTTCATTGAGCGCAGTGTCCATTTGTTCGATGTTCACTTGCGCGATATCGATGTTGTAAACAAACCCTTCAATATCGACCAAATCCGATCGATAACGCTGGATACGCATGGAATCCGCGCCATAGTCTTTGAACGTTTGATATTTAAGACCAGTCGAGATCTGTTGCTGATAGGTGGACATTTGCGCCTGAATGCTTTTGACGCGCGAAATCAGATTAATCTGCTGCCCTAAAGTCGAAACATTATTTGCCATGGTTTTCTCGCTTTATCTAAAGGTCGCCATCAATTCATCCAGCATCTCTTCAACCGCCGAAATCGCGCGGGCAGACGCTGTATATGCATTTTGGATGGCAATAAGGTTGGCCATTTCTTCATCCAGGTTGACGCCTGTGGTATCTAGATATTCCTTCTCAAGCGACGCCCGGTAATTGTCTTGCGTTTTAAAATCGGTATCGACATTCAGCGCGTCTTGCGACTGCAGACTGACCATCTGCGTGCTGTAATCGAAAATGGTGGTGCTGTTTTGGATACGCCCATCCAGCGCACTTGCAGGACCCAAGCCGGTTACATTAAAGGCCGCATGATTGACATTTGTTTCAGCGAGGCCCAAAGCTGCGAGCGGCGAGCCTAAACCATCGATCACCGTGATATCACCGCCTTCATCCGGACGGATCAGCAAACGTCCGGTAGGCGCGGTAACGGTTAAGCTTGCATCGACACCAGGGAGCGCATTTAGTTTTGTAAGAAGTTGCGTGATTGTATCGGTAGGTGCGATTTCTACCGTCGCCATATTATTGTTGCCGACAGCAATTTGGAATGACGGGTTAACAGCCGTCGTTGCGCCTGCGGTTAGGCCGAGTTCTTGAAGACCAGCAGCACCCAACGACCCTGCGCCAATTGTGATTGTTTGCGCAGCCGTTAGGACAAGCTGCCCGCCTGCGCCCAGCGATGCCATGCCGGGGAATGCTGTGTTGATGGTGGTCAGCAAGTTGGTAGCTGTTTGACCTGCAGTAATCGCGATCGTGACCGGAGCGCCGGCACCCACTTGAATGGTGAAGTCATCTTCGACCGGCGGATTGATGTAAGGACTGGAATCGAGCGCGCCTAAGGCTTGAATATTGGCCTCACCCGTGATGCGCGCTTGAGCGGCAATTCCTAAAGTAGTGAATAACAGCGGAACCGTATTGGATACATCCACTGTGCCGGTCAATTGTTCGTATTGAACACTGCCAAACGTAAATTCAACAATCTTACGTAAGACCTCGTCTGATCCATCCTGAACGGTTGAGCCGACCGTGGTACCTTTGCGGATCAAATTAATGTCCGTAATGACCGCTGGATTGACCTGAATATTCGCAGCAAAACCCGTATAGCTTGCAGGTGTGTTCGCAGGAATTGTCCCATCCGGCAGACTGAACAAACGAAGGCCTTGAGAATCAAAACGCATCGCCATTTTGTGCGCGAGTTCGTCGACCTGCGCTTGATAAACCGGAAGGGTCGTATCACGCAATTCAATCAGCGCACCCAGACGGCCGCCCAAATCACTGCCGTTTGTGAGATCCACACCCGTTGTGGGATTGCCCAAGCGAATGGCGCCAGCTGAAACCGGATAATAGCTGCCGGGCCCAAGCGGCGTTGAAGAGAAATAAACCGTATTAGCGTCAAGGTCTGCGAGCAGTTGGCCGTTTTTAGTCATGACGACCATGCTATTGGAGCCGTCCACGTAATAGCTGAGCTCGACTTCCTTCGAGAGTTCACGAATTGCCACATCACGTTGATCTTCCAAATCAGGCACTGCGCGTCCTACAGCGGTTGCGCGAGAAATACTGGAGTTAAGCTGCGCTATCTGTTCGCTCAAAGCATTGATGTTATCGACACTGCGCTGCATATCCGCTTGCACGTTATTGCGCATTTCAGTCATGCGATCGGAAAAACTATTGAATTGGTTCGCAAGCTGCTGCGCCTTGTCATACACGTTGCGTAAAGCAAACGTATTTTCAGGCGTGTTGGAAAGCTGGCTAAAAGCATCGCGCAGTTTACCGATGTTGGCTGATATAGAAATTTGCGCATCTGGTGATCCGTGCAAATCCTGCACTTGATCCAAATAGTCTTGAGTGACCGCAAGCCCGGACGTGCTGCTGATCTGGTTGCGGTAATCGCGCAAAAGGATCTCATCGATACGGCGCTGAACTTGACCTGTGCGCACGCCTGCCGCCTCGTTGCCTACAACGGTCGTGTATTGTTGCAGCGTCTTGCGCGTATAGCCGTCGGTCGAAACGTTGGCGATATTGTTAGACGTAACGCTGATCTGCGACTGCGCAGCGCGCAAGCCTGACAAAGCAACATTCAGCGGGTTCACGGTCATGGTCTAAAAGTCCTTTAAATTCAAACCTTTGAATCTCAAGAATCCACAGGTGCAAGGACCATGCCAGACAGGCCTAAATGTCAGATATTAGGGGATTTTATACTAACGTGATGATATTGCAGCGGTTTTTGACTGAATATCGTCATACATGTCACGCGTCAGCATGCTGCCCAAAGCGCCTAAAATGGCGTTGGTGATCTTCAGTTGCTCGCGAACTTCGTACATGAGGGTGACCTGCTGCATGTTGGTCACTTGAATGGTCCGGAGCAGGTTGGCGGGGTTCCACGTGCCAAGCTCGGTATAGGTTTTAGGATCGCTGTAATAGGCCTGGTAAATCACGCGCTCAGCGCCTGCTTTGGTCAGGCCGCTGCCGCCCGCCGCGCCTAAAATCTGATCCATACCTTCTGCCGGGACTCCGATACGTTGCAAAGCCGCCGCCAAATATTTTTGTGATTCAATACCTGAGCGTGACGTATTTTCGGAAATCATGCTGTTAAACGGGTATTGAAATACACTTAGGCCCGCATTGTAGGCATCTTGTTGTGCAAGCACTTCGGATGCTTGTGTCGATAACGGGTCCAACAAATCGGGGCGGACCGGTGAGAAATAATTGGGGAACAAACGTTCCAAGAACATCGCAACATATTTAATATTGGTTGGTGAGTTTTGATCTTGCGCAAGCGCTGTCTGGCCCATGAGGCCTGTCGACATGGCATGCGCGCCTTTTACAGCCGCCTTAGCGGAAGTACACCATTTTTGATTCCCCTTGTCGTTACCCTCTGGGTTACAGGTGCCGTTCGTATTCGTCTCTTGAACAGCCTGCAAAGAGAAAAAGCTTGGACCTTTGGATCCGATCGGACCCGCCGCGGCTGGATCGCCAGAACGCTTGGCCACGGCCGCTTGGTCCAATTGAATGGTTTGCTGACGCGCCAAGACATCCAGAAGGAAGCGCGCTTGTTCCATAGAGGCGATGCTGCAAAGAGGGACTTCACCCGCGATGAAATCGCTGTCGTTCAGCCAGGACAGTTCCTCCATCTTAGCCTTATGCGCAACGATGTCGCCCGCAGAAGCAATGCGCGATTCATGCGCAAGTTCTGTTCCTGTCAATTTGGATTGTACCTTGGCTAAGAACGAATTGGAATCGAGCTGACTATCACGCAGTTTATCAACCGTATCCTTTAAGTTAGTGACCACGCCGCCTTCCGACATAATGGGGACGCCGTTGGCATCTTTACCAATCTCTTTTTGATCAAGCGTGGTCGCGCAAGCAGCCGATCCCATGATGGCCGTACAAATCTGATTGCCGAACATCGTATTCAGCATTGCCTGAGTCGCGGGGCCTAAATCGACAATAAATTGCGCATGAGCGGGCGATGGGCTGGTTGCCAAAGCCGTTAAAAAAGCGCCTAAAAAAATGAAATGCCGGATACCGCGAAGGATGGTCATTCTTGGATAAGCCCCGTCACACCTTATGATTTTCTTATCCTACTATTTTACCCCAAAAAACGGGTCTTTGGCAAAACTTGTTTAAAGTCTCCTTAGTCCAGGTATTCCTTGACCTTGGAGGCCATAATATCGGCCCCATCCGTGCCTGAAAACAAAGCAATCAAGGCTCCATCCGCCCCTCGGAAATACGTATAAGCGGAATGATCGACCGTATAATCGCCATCTGCCCCTAGGGCAGATTTGGAGCTATAGACCTTCCAATCGGATTTGATCTTGGCAATTTGATCAGGCGTGCCGGTCAATCCCGTAATCGCGGGATCAAACATAGCGAGATAATTCTTCATTACATCCGGCGTATCGCGTTCCGGATCCACACTGATGAAAATGGGCGCCAGTTTCGCGCGATCGCCTTCGGACAAATTTTTAAGTGTCACTGTGATCTTTTGCAGTTCTGTAGGGCAAATAGATGGGCAATGCGTAAAACCAAAAAACACCAATTGCGCTTTACCCGCAAAACGCGCGTCATCTACCGTCACACCATTTTGATCAAGCAATCCAGCCAGAGATCCACCAATAGGCGTACCGGCAATGCCTTGCGTCATAGGCGCATTAGGCGCCTTTACGAAGCCGTAATAAGCAATGGTGATGCCCAGCAAAATGCCGAAGATGATCGAGAAATAAAGGCGGATGAAGCGTTTCATCCGCATCTATTTAGATCACAGAGAGCATTTCTGCAACGAGCGGGTGACGGACAATGTCGCTGGCTTGCAGCTTCACGACGCCGATACTTTCCAGATCGCCTAATTTGTCTGCAATTTGTGCAAGACCCGACATGCCCGGCAAAAGATCACTTTGATCCGGATCGCCCGTTACCACCATGGTGGAATTCCAACCGAGACGGGATAAAAGCATTTTAAGTTGCTGATAGGTGCAGTTTTGCGCCTCGTCCACCACGATGAATGCGTTGTTGAGCGTGCGGCCGCGCATGAAACCGATCGGCGCGATTTCAATCGTACCGTCATCCATATATTGGCGCACACGCTTACCACCCATACGGTCGCCGAGAGCGTCATAAAGCGGACGCAAATACGGCGCCATTTTTTCATGCATATCGCCTGGTAAGAATCCGATGCTTTCGCCCGCTTCCATCGCAGGACGAGAGAGAATGATGCGATCGATTTTGCCGTCGTCCAGCGCTTCCACAGCAGCGGAAATTGCAAGATAGGTTTTGCCCGAACCAGCAGGACCAATTGCAAGTGTGAGTGCGCGATCTTTTATTGAATCCATAAGCACTTTTTGGCCTTCGGTGCGTGGTTTCACGCGTTTGACGTAGGATTGATCGCGGTTGCGGTCGATTTGTTCCCCCGTCATAGGGCCTAACGGATCCCAGCCGGTATCATCCATAAATGCACTGCCATAGGCTTGTCCTGCTTGCTTGCCACCCTTGATGCTGCGGAATTGTTTGCGGTCATTCTGCTTACGGTTGGCTTTAGTCATTTGGGACTCCTGTTTTCTGTTTGGTTTTTATGATTTTTAAACGGCAGGGATTTTAAATGGTCGCGGCACCTCCTTGATTTTGTTGCAAGGAGGAGAAAGCAGATCGGCTGAAATAAGCCCGGAAATTGGGGCAAAGGGGAGAAGTGTTACGCGTGGCCAATATCACATGAGACAAGGAGAATCCTTGGGAGACGAAAGGCACTAGAAAGAAGCATCACTCAAGATCAATGGTACTGATTCGCAGGATAAAAAGGGATTATTTTAGCGACCCCCTTCCGCTCGCTCTACACTTGCTGGACTATAGTCGCAGTCCCGCTTGGCT
>DATCRN010000281.1:0-3540 GCA_036568945.1 Alphaproteobacteria bacterium
GGTTTTATCGGATCCGCTCTTTGCCGCCGCTTAAAGGCTCAAGGCGCGCGCGTGACATGCGTCGATAATTTGTCCTACGCGGCATGCCCCCAATCTGTGGATGCGTTGTTTAATACCAATGCCTGTACTTTGGTGCGTGAAGATATTCGCAATGTCGATGCCATAAAGACAATCATCGTAGAAAACAAACCAGATATCATTTTCCATCTGGCTGCCGAAAGTCATGTCGATCGATCCATCGACGATCCCAAAGGTTTTTTAAGCACCAATACGCAAGGGACTGTCGCGGTACTGACGGGCGCACAGGATTACTGGAAAACTTTGTCGGATGACTCGAAATCAAAATTTCGGTTTGTACACGTGTCGACAGACGAGGTGTATGGATCGTTGCATGAAGGTGAAGCGGATGAAAATCATGCCTATCGTCCTAATTCCCCCTATTCGGCAAGCAAGGCCGCATCCGATCATTTTGTGCGTGCATGGAATGTAACATACGGGTTGCCGACGTTGATGACGCATTGTTCCAATAATTATGGGCCATACCAATATCCGGAAAAACTTATTCCCAAGACAATATTGCGTGCACTGGATGGCAAGGAAATCCCCGTTTATGGTGATGGTTTGAATATGCGCGAATGGATCCATGTAGATGACCATGTCGATGCTTTGCTTGTCATTGCTGCCAAGGCGCAGCCTGGATCGCGCTATAATATCGGCGGCGGTGCTGATGGCCGTATTACCAATATTGATCTGGTCAAAAAAATTTGCGCCGCGTTGGATCATTTGCATCCTAAAGGTGCGCCACACAACCGCTTGATCACTTTTGTTGCCGATCGCCCTGGACATGATTTGCGGTATGCATTGGATAGCCGAAAAATCGCTGACGATTTGGGGTGGTCGCCTAAAAATAATATTTCGACCCGAATTTCAGATATCGTGCAGTGGTATATAGACCATCGCCAATTATGGGACAATGAGTCCGCATATCGATAAGGAGTAAAAAGCATGAAGGGCATCATCCTGGCAGGCGGTAAAGGCACGCGGCTTTATCCCGTGACCAAAGCGATCAATAAACATTTGCTGCCGGTTTATAATAAGCCAATGATCTTCTACCCGCTTGCAACATTGATGCTGGCAGGCATTCGCGATTTTCTGATCATAACAAATCCGGAGGATATCGATGGATTTAAACGTCTGTTGGGGAAAGGCGAGGACCTAGGCATTATGATTTCTTATGCCGAGCAATATGGCGCTAATGGTATTGCAGAAGCAATTACTATTGGAGAGAAATTCATCGGTGATGATTTCTTTACGCTGATGTTGGGCGATAATATTTTATATGGCAGCGCCCTCGGGGCCAATATTCGTAAGGGTATTGAAACGACGGCGCCGGATACCGCCTGCGTATTCGCTTATCCTGTCGCCGACCCAGAACGTTACGGCATTGTGGAACTTGATGCATCGGGCAATCCAGTAAGTCTAGAAGAAAAACCAGAAAGGCCGAAATCAAACTGGGCGGTTCCAGGGCTTTATATTTATGGGCCTAAAGCAATCGGTCTTACCAAAACGCTTAAACCATCCAAGCGCGGTGAACTTGAAATCACCGATCTTAATCAGATTTATTTAAAGAATGAAAAATTGCAGGTGATGGCCCTAGGGCGTGGTTATGCATGGCTGGATATGGGCACAGTCGATAGCCTGTTGGATACATCCGAATTCGTGCGCACGATTGAAAAACGTCAGGGCTTACCTGTATGTGATCCATATGAAGTGGCTGCCAATCACGGTTGGATCAAAGCAGCGTCTTAAATTCTGTGTGGTCACAAATATAATCGGACGAGTCATAAAGGTCAGACGCGCATACCAACAAAATTCCATTATCTTCAAGGCTTGTAATGGTGACCCAATGAAGCGGTGGAACATTGAGTGCTTGACCAGGATGGTCAAGCTTGAAAGTTTGCATTCCCATGTGCCCTTCTACCACCAATTCAAATACGCCATTGAGCGCATTAAAAAATTGGGATTGTGCGCGATGCGCATGATTGCCGCGCACCATACCCTTATGCATGCCAGTCATTGTAAAATAACGCTTCACAACAAAGGGCAAATGACTATCCATTTGAGCAATGCTTAAAAAACCACGCGCATCGTCTGGAACTGTTTGTAATGTGATAAGCACTGGCGGTGTCATGCGATCCCTTCCTTCAATGCTTGGCAGACATAGGCAATTTCATCCTCCGTCATGCCAGAAAAACAGGGCAGGGTTAAAATCATATTTTTGCTATGTGTGGCGTTGGGTAATGGAACAGGCGTTTCAATAATGCCTTGTAATGCCTTTTGTTCGTGATCCATCACTGGATAATGAATAGTGGTCGCAATGCCTTTGGCAGCAAGCATCTTTTCCCACGCATCGCGCGCATCGGCCTTAACAACGCATAAATGTGCAGTAAAGCCATCATCATCACGCCCTATAAATTGTAGCGCATTACCTGTCGCCGTTTTGTATCGCTTCCAAATGCCGCGTCTTTCCTGGTTCTGCACATCAAGTTTAGACATTTTGGCTGTCAAAATGGCGGCTTGGATATTATCCATGCGACTATTGCGACCATAAGGAAAAGTTGCGTGATATTTTTCTGCCCATCCATATTGGCGTAATGCACGAATGCGGTTTGCAAGCGTCGCATCCTGAGTACAAACCGCACCCGCATCACCGCAGGCTCCCAGATTTTTAGTAGGATAAAAACTAAATGCGGCAATTGTACCATTCGATCCCGCTTTGGTAGTACCAGTCCTGGTCCCCATAGCTTGCGCCACGTCTTCGATCACTGGAATATCCCCTGCAATTTTTAGAATCTCTGCAGTATCGGCAGCTAGCCCATATAAATGCGTAAGGATAATGGCTTTGGGCTTTGTTGACTTTAGAGCTGCTTGCAAGGATAGAGGATCCATTTGCTGTGTCACAGGGTCTACGTCAACCAAAACAGGGATAGCGCCGATCATCCGCGCCGCAAAGCTTGCATAACCACCAGCATTGGGCACAGTGATAACGCGGTCATCTGTCTCAATACCCAAGGCCAGCATTGATAACGCCAAAGCATCTGTACCGTTAGCAACACCAAAAACATGTGGGATATTTTGATATTCAGCAAGCCTTGCTTCGAATGTCTCAAGAGTTGCGCCCATTAAGTATTGACCGCCGCGCAGCACGGTTAACGCCGCTTGCTCGACTGTTGGATCATTGGTATTACGCATGGCGAATAAAGGTATTTGCATTATAACACGCCGGTTTTGTTCAAATTATCGCGCAAGATCGCATCAAGACGGCGGCCTGCACGAGTGGAATCGGCTAAATAGGCAGCAACTCCTTTGAAACTCTCGCCAGTGTTGCGGCGTAAAACCGGATCATCGATTAAACGTTGCACCGTGTTTTTATAATCATCGAGCGTTTCTACAAAGGTAAAAAATCGTTTCCCATGATCTAACGCATCAAAGTTTTGGTCAATTGATGCCGTGCAAAAATGCAGTCCATCATCTTTATGC
>DATCRN010000282.1:0-4543 GCA_036568945.1 Alphaproteobacteria bacterium
GTCACGAGTGGCAAATGCTTGATTCACAAGGAACTTTGCTGAATCACTCAGTTTGTTCGTTCAAATTTTTTTTATGAAGCCTATCTCCTTGTTTTTAAATGTTTTCATGGGATGACGATAACGCAACCGACTGATGCGCTACAAGATAAATCTGGAATTTATTCCTATTTCATGTAAGGTGATGGTCACAAACGCCACAGGTGCATCTGCATCCGTGGCGTTTTCATTTTGATTCTTAAGAAGAAAGCCCCTGACATGACGATAGAACTTTTAGGTCCTGTAGCTGCGAATGGACCTGTGGATGGATTTGATGTGCGGCAGGTTAAACGTGCACTTAACCGACTTGGCTATTACCAACCATATCCAAAAATCGGAATGACGGATGTATCAGATAAGGCAATGTTCGATGCGGTCAAATCTTTTCAAAAAGATAATTGGATTAAATTTACAGATGTTTTAGGCGATGCTTATCCTATTCTAGGCGCACTTTACTCACGGGAAGTATTAAGGTTAAGCCATGAATAAAAACAATGCTGCCATTCCAAAAACAATCAGCACACAAGTTACTCCTAGAACACCAGTAGTCATTAAGAGGCTACTTAGAAAACCAAAAGATGTTTTTGTAGGAATTTTTCGAGAATATTTTCTGTGATAGAGTTGCCAAAGAATTTCCCAAAAGCCTGTGTACGAAACAGCATAAAACCAACCTAAAATGGGAATGAATGCGCGTGCGGCGCCGCCACTACCTCCATGGCACTTGATTAGGTCCATGGATTTTTGGAATGGAACGAAATCATAAACAGTGAAAGGACCATTTCGAATGTCATGGCCGAGTTCTAGCGCGGGAGTAGTCAGCACATAACATAGGAGAATGCTAACCGAAGCTATTAATAGTTTTTGCCAATTAACGAGTGGGTGAACGGGGGACAAAGAAAACATCAAAATCGGAGCGCTTATAATAAAAAGCCAAAACCAATAATTGAATTTGCTATACCATGGGCGTGAATCCAAAATGCATCTGCAGTTACAAGTTTTCCCAACATATACTTCTTCAGGCACCACAATGCGTTCGTAAGCGACAGTTGAATTAGAGTGCAGCCATATGGCTGCAGCTAATAAAGGGGTTAGAAATAGAAGTGCCAAGACTATTCTCATTTTATTGTAGACTATCTGTTAACCGTGTTCGTCAAAAGGCGATAAAATAAAGGCCCCGAAATCGGGGCCTTTTTATTGTGCTGAACTGTAGGGTCTAAAACCTTACTGTCCGGTAGCGGGTTCGGTCTCGGGCAGGGGCTCGGGCGTTACGTTTGGCGTAACGGGAGCGACTGCTGGTTCAGACGGAATAGGTTCGATTTCGAAAGCGGGTTGTGCCGGTGCTTTTGCATCTTCGATCGGTGCTTCGGTGACTGTGGCCGCATCAGATGCGACAGGTACACTTGCAGGATTTTTGCATTGCTCGAGCAAGCTTGCGTCTACTTCTTCACCGCGTGCCGATGCGCCGGTAATGGCAGCGCAATCGATGGCGGGTGTTTCACCTTCACCGGCAGCCGGGGTGATGGCGTTCAGATCCTCGGACAGTTGATCGCCGAAGGCAATGTTGGATTGATTGCTATCAAATGCGCTTGCACGCGGTTTCGCAGCAGGATCGGTTGCATCTGAATCCGGGCCCATATACGGGGGCGGAACTTGCAGTGTGTCGTCATCGTATGCGCCGGCAGCGGGTTCGACCAAAGATGGATCGACCGGCGGGGGGACTTGCAGCATTTCATCGTCTTGCGTGACAGTGATGCTTGGATCACCTGCGGCGGGTTCAACCGTATCCGGCGTATCATCGCCAAACCAGGTTTGAATGTCTTTGATTGCCTGAGCAAAGCCGACTTTTACATTGTCGATCATGCCCGGTTCTTCTGCGCGGGCGGGGCTTGCGAGAAGCAGAGCCAAAATGGCGGCGGTTGCGAGTAATTGTTTCATTTGTAATCCCCTAGTCTGGTGCCGGACTTTTATATACGAGTCCTTGCGGAATTTAAGCTTATCTATAGCCGTTTTCGGGTCTATCTGCAAATATTTATGTAAATTATTTACGCGCCTCGTGCACGGCAACCAGGCCGAAAGACAGTTTTTCAACGCGAGCGCCGCGGAACCCGGCTAGTTTCAGGCGCTGGCATAAGACATTGCGGCGCGGAAATTTGCGAATGGATTCAATTAAGTATTGGTAAGAGCTCGCGTCGTTTGCGACCATTTTGCCGATCTTTGGGATAACCTTGTCGGAATAAACCCGATAGGCAGTCTTCAATGCCGGGTTATCGACATGGGAGAATTCGAGGCAGAAAAACCTTCCACCGGGCTTCAAGACTCGGCAGGCCTCGCGCAGGGCATTGTCGATGCGCGTCACGTTCCTGAGACCAAAGGCGATGGTGTAAACATCGAAATAATTGTCGGGGAAGGGCAGTTTTTCGGCATTTCCTTCCACCCAATCGAGATTATGCAGGATGCCGCGGTCGATCGCACGGGATTCGCCCACTTTGAGCATGCTGGCATTGATATCACAGACCGTAATCGGTGCGTGGCCGTCCGTTGCGTCATGCAGGCGGAAAGCGATGTCGCCGGTGCCACCCGCCACATCCAAATAGCGCCAGTTGGGGCGCGGCTGGATCATGCGGATCAAGCGGTCTTTCCACAGGCGGTGGTAGCCTGCGGACATCAAATCATTCATCAAATCGTACTTGCGGGCGACGGAATGAAAGACATCCAGCACTAATTCCGTCTTTTCCTCTGGCTGTACGCGGCGGTCGCCGAACCAATCCGCCTCGGCATTGAGGGCTGGATTAATTCTGCGCGCGGCCATTGACGCGTTACTCTTTGCTGCCATGATATCTCCCTGTTTTTGGACAATAGTTGCGAAAATGGTTTTGTCCAAGCCGGTATTTAAGGGTTTTCAACAATGAAGCTGATTAAAGCCATGGTCACAGTCGGGGCGCTGACGCTTTTGTCGCGTGTGGCAGGCTTTGTGCGCGACCTTTTGTCGGCGCGAATTTTAGGCGCAGGGCCGATTGCCGATGCGTTTTTTATCGCCCTCAAACTGCCGAACTTCTTCCGCCGGGTGACGGCGGAAGGTGCGTTCAGCGTTTCGTTTGTTCCTTTATATACGCACATCCACCAAGCGGATGGGGAAGAGGCCGCCAATAAATTCGCGCAAGGCGCGATGGGCGTGATGATTTCCATCCTCTTGCCGTTCACAATTTTATGCATGATCGTGATGCCGATCATCATGTGGTTGATCGCGCCGGGATTCGAAGGTGTTCGCCTGGAACTGGCCACCACATTTTCGCGCGTGACGTTTCCTTATCTGCTGATGATGTCGGTCACAGCGCTGATTGGCGGCGTCCTAAATGCGCATGATAAATTTGCGCCGTTTGCGGCCGCGCCGATTTTTTTCAATATGACGATGGTGATTTGTCTGCTGGCATCCGACCGGTTTTTCCCGACGGCAGGTCACGCGCTCGCATGGGGGGTTACGATTGCGGGTATGGTGCAATTGATTTTCATTTGGCTTTGCGCCAAACGGTGGAACATTATTTTGGTGCCGGAAAAACCGAAGATCACCCCGGAAATTCGCAAGCTTTTTACCTTGATGCTGCCTGGGATGCTTGGCGCAGGTCTTGTGCAAATCAATTTGTTTGCGGATGTGATGATTGCATCCTTCCTGCCTACAGGCGCGGTATCGCATCTTTATTATGCCGACCGCCTAAACCAATTGCCGCTTGGTACGGTGGGGATTGCGATTGGAACGGCTTTGCTTCCGATGCTTGCCCGGGCGGTTGCCAAAGAAGACAAAACGGAATCGCATCATTTATTCAATCGCGCGCTAGAGGCCGGCATGATGTTGGCGCTTCCCGCTGCCATTGCGCTTGCCGTGGCAAGCTGGCCGATTATCACAGCGCTTTTCCAACAAGGGGCGTTCACGCCGCAAGATGCAGTTGTCACGGCCAATGTCCTTATGTTTTATGCGATTGGATTGCCTGCCTACATTGCCGGTAAAATTTTTGCGACGGCGTCCTTTGCGCGGCAGGACACCAAAACGCCGGTAATCATCGCGGGGATTTCGGCACTGAGCAATGTGGTGCTTGCGGTCATCTTTACCTTCGGATTCCGTTATGGTGCGCCGGGTATTGCGTGTGCCACAGCAATTGCCGGATGGATTCAGCTTGGCCTGATGGCACGTATTTTGAACCGCAAAAACGAAATTCATTTTGATGATCGTTTCCGTTTTGTCTTCCCGCGTATTATTGTCGCGGCGGTCATAATGGGCGTTGTTGCCTATACAATCGGCCAAAGCTTACATGATTACTATGCGACCGAAGGCCTTATGCGCGCCGTGGCGCTGCTGGCGCTGGTAGGATCGGGCGGACTTGTGTATCTTGCAGTGATCTTTGGATCCAAGGCGATGACGATGCAAGATTTGAAAAACTATTTCATTAAGAAGGCTTAACGTAACAAATGTCCAGCAAACGCATCTTTTCGGGTATGCAGCCCACCAATAAAT
>DATCRN010000283.1:0-3900 GCA_036568945.1 Alphaproteobacteria bacterium
GAAATGTTGTTTGGTTCGATTGATGAGTCCGCGTAGGCCTTTTTCCGGATTGCAATCTTCTGTGGCTGCGTCGTTTTCGCATGCGAGATATTTATCGAAGGCGTTCGCGGCGCCTTTGAATTGCATGAGCAATGGCTCAGCCCGGTCGTAACGTGTAACGACTTTCTCGCCGTAATAGGCAACGGTGCCGGCAAGTGCAAGCATGCTAAAGCCGACAAACCACGGCGCGATCGCTCTGCTGGCCAATGCGAATTTTCTAACGTTGGACATGATGTCTCCTTCTCTGCCAATAGGTTTAGAGATTTGGCATCTTGCCCGTCAAATTTTGAGGGAATTGTATGGACGATCAGGCCCTTAAAGCTTTGTTGAGGCGGTCCAGAACGGCATGAACTAGCTTAGGTTCCCCGCCTTCAAAGAATCCGTCGGCGACGGATTTATATTCGGCAATGATGAGGGCTGCATCGATGTCGTTATGCGCCAGCATCTCGTAAGCACCACAAAGGAGCAGCGCGCGCAGCAATGCTTCCGGCTGGCTTAAACCCTGGCGCTGGTCCAAGGCGCCTTGCACCATTTCCAAAAGTTCGGGACGTTTGTCTTCGACACCGCGGACGATTTTGGCGAGCAGGTCCAAATCAGCCGGGACAAACTGAATCCCTTCTTCCTTTTGACCCCAGCGATGATCGCGATAACCGGCCAATACCTCGGAGGCATCATGGCCGGTGATCGCCATATCATAGACGGATTGCACGGCAACCAGACGCGCGGCAGTGTTGCGCGCTTTAGCTGAACCCATTTTTGCGGGATTGGCTTTGCCGGGCATTTTATCGTCCTTCTTTATGCCGCCTTTCGGGTCGGCTGTTCAAAAACCTGCATGTTTTCAAGCGTCTTCAAACATGCTGCGGCCAGTTCTTTACCCTTGATCACGAAATGATCAAAGAAAAATTTATGATGCTGTTCTGATTGGTGGAAATTGAGCGGCGTCAAAACCATAGACAAGATCGGCACACCGGTGTCCAAACCGACACGCATCATGCCGTCGATGACCGCATGGTTCACGTATTCATGGTGGTAAATCCCCCCGTTAATGATGAAACCACCGCAGGCGATAATTGCATATTGGCCAGTTTCAGCCATCTTTTTAGCCTGAAGCGGGATCTCAAGAGAACCTGCTACATCTATGACTTCAATAGAATTTTTGGCGATACCCGCCTTTTCAAGGTCTGCCACAAAGCTGTTTAGACCTTGCTCGATAATGTCAGCGTGCCAACCGGCTTTGATGAAGCCGATTTTCTTGCCGTTTAGGTTGGTTTGGTTGGTCATCTTAGGAACCCTTTCGTTTTAAGTTTTAAACGTCAGGGGCGTAAACACACCTGGCCAACCTTGGCCAGATGTAAGTCTCTTTCATCCGGACTATACCGTCGGTTTTGGAATTGCACCAAATCATGGAGACTTAAGATCTCCTCGCGGACTATACCGCCGGTGGGGAATTTCGCCCCGCCCACGAGAACGTTTGGAAGATAGCCTTGTCTTATGTCGTTTGCAACCGCGGATAGGCGGAACTGACTAAGGTCATGGTGTATCCCATTTTGGCCACCTGATCGATTGTGCCGGTTGATGCTTCTTTGGTGAAGGACAGGCGCAACGGCCCCGTATCACGTGACGGCGGAATGACGGTGCTAGGGTTGCTGCCGAAGGCACGAGCTAAAGCGCCGTGTTCGCTACGCTGCGGTTCGGGATCAATCGTGTACCAATAGACATCAGCGCGTTCAAATCCTTCCGCCGCGATTGCCAGAAGATTGCGCAAATTTAACGGATCATCAGCATGCAAAAATCCGCCGGTGATCGTGCAATTGCCGATGCCGAGCGGAACCAAAAATTCCTCACTAAGCGAAATCGTTTTGTCTTCAGGAAAATGAAAATCAACCATGCCTTCATCATTAACCGATGGCACGATAACAATGCCAGTTTTCGGCGATGCAAAGATTGGATGGATTATGCCGCTTGTGACTTGGATGCGCCCGCGTATTCCATTTGCCGCGCCACATAACGTGCCAGCGGGTCGACTTCGATATGCACCTGCTGTCCGGCTTTGGCCTGGCCCAGCGTGGTGACTTTTAAGGTATGCGGAATGACATTGATTGAAAACCGCGCCCCATCGACAACATTGACGGTCAAAGAAATCCCATCAATCGCAACCGAACCTTTTTGCGCAATCAGCGGTGCAAGATCTTCTGGTGCCGCGAACACCATGCGTTTGGATTCACCATCCGCCATGATTTTTTCCAGCTTCGCAAGACCATCGACGTGTCCCAGCACGATATGCCCGCCCAATTCGTCACCCAATTTCAGGGATTGCTCCAAATTGACCGGCGTCCCCTCTTCCCACTGGCCTAAAGCCGTACGATCGAGCGTTTCATTCGACACCTGAACACAAAAACTATTGGCAGTCTTTTCAATGACGGTCAAACAAACCCCCGAGCACGCAATCGACGCACCAATCGCAATCGCGCTCAAATCGAAATTCGTCTGAATTTCGTAAAGCGCGGCCCCATCGCGCGGTTCAACGCGCGCGACCTTCCCCATATCAGTGATAATGCCTGTAAACATGTCTCTTCCCACTGTCATCCCGAACGCATGTGAGGGATCTCATAATGCCCGGGAGATTCCTCGCTTTCACTCGGAATGACAAGAAATTTCTAAGACGCTTTCTTTTGTTGCTGAATATGACCCAAGAAGTCCCTGAAATCGGTGACTTCTTTAAAATCGCGATACACCGATGCATAACGCACATAAGCCACTTGATCCAACTGTGCCAAAGCCTGCATCACAAGCTCGCCAATCTCGCGGCTGGTGATTTCACCATCCGCCACGGTTTCCAACTGGCGGACGATACCGTTCACGGCACGCTCAATCTGCTCTCCCGTCACCGGGCGTTTGCGCAAAGGTGTCCGCAAGGAACGAATGAGTTTTTCCCGCTCAAACGGTTCTTTGGACCCGTTGTTTTTATTGACCATGAGTTCGCGCAATTGAATCCGCTCGAACGTGGTAAAGCGCCCGCCGCAGGATGGACATTCACGGCGGCGACGAATAGCCGCCGAGTCATCAGCCGGGCGGCTATCCTTCACTTGTGAATCTTCATGACTGCAAAACGGGCAACGCATGTTTATCCTATTTTTAGTTCTGCGGCTTTAACCTTAATTGGTAGACCATGCAACGGCGCCAATTCTTCTTGAACTGTAATCAGGGCGCTCGCGCGGATCGCGATATCGTTAAACTTTTCCTTCGGCGATCCAAACGGCATCACAATTTCGATACCCTGCGGATCTTTGGTTTCATTGACATGCAAATCGGCAATCAACGCGCCACTTAAATACTTTTGCAAATTCAAACGCGCCACCAAAAAAGCCGATTGTGCGGATGCTTCCCGCATATTTGTCGCCAACTCTGCCAAACGGTCGTCCGGTAGAGTGCCCAAATTGCGTCGTGCTTGCTCTTCCGAAACAATCATCGGCGGGCGGGCGGCAATGATATCGTCGATATCTGTTGTTCTATCCATATCTGCCTCCCTTACTGCGAAATCGCGTCAGCATAGATCGGGAAGCGTGCGCACAAGGCTTTCACCTTTTGCTTCACGGATGCTTCCACAGCCGCATTGCCTTCCGGGCCGTTGGCGGCAAGGCCGTCGAGCACTTCCAAAATCAAACCACCGATTTCTTTCCACTCCGCCGGGCCAAAGCCGCGCGTGGTGCCGGCAGGTGTACCCAAACGAATGCCGGATGTGACCATCGGTTTTTCCGGATCATTGGGAACGGAGTTTTTATTGCAGGTGATACCCGCATGCTCCAATGCGAGGTCTGCTGCTTTACCCGTCAGTTTTTTCGGACGCAGATCGACCAGCAT
>DATCRN010000284.1:0-6460 GCA_036568945.1 Alphaproteobacteria bacterium
CCCACGATATTGGAATAAGACCCGTTGATAAACCGCACAAAAGCGCCGCCTTTGCCCTGAATGCCGTAGCCTCCGGCCTTGCCAACCCATTCGCCCGAGGCGATGTAGTCGCTGATTTCTTGCGGCGATAATTTTTTGAAGGTCACTGTTGTACAAACCGCGCGCGTGATGACTTTGCCTTCGGGTGTAATCACGCAAATACCACCCCAAACGCGGTGACGGCGACCGGAAAGCATCTCCATGAATTTGCGTTGCTCGGTTTCATTTTCAGCCTTGCCTAAAATGCGGCGACCAACCAGCACGGTTGTATCGGCTGCGAGAATAAATTCATCCGGGTGTGCAGGCACGATCGCGCGCGCTTTAGCCTCGGCCAAACGCAAGACCATAGCCTTAGCGGTTTCATTTTTTAGTGGGGTTTCGTCGATGTCCGCGGGATGAACATCGGGCGTGATGCCAAGTTGTGCCAGTAATTCGAGACGGCGGGGAGATGCGGAAGCTAATATTAGTTTTGTCATTGTCATCCCGAACGTCAGTGAGGGATCACATGAGATCCTTCGGCCGAGGCCTCAGGATGACATGTCAGCAACATGTCATTTTTCACGGAAGATGATGCGGCCTTTGGTGAGGTCATAGGGCGTCATTTCGACGACAACCGAGTCACCGGCCAAAACACGGATGCGGTTTTTGCGCATTTTACCGGCGGTGTGTGCCAGTACTTCGTGATCATTCTCTAATTTTACACGGAACATGGCATTGGGCAGGACTTCCAGCACAGTGCCTTTGAATTCAATTAAATCTTCTTTGGCCAAAAGGCGCTCCATTCATTGATTTTAATCAGGTGTTTATACGCCTAAGTGGCGAAAAGGCAAGGTTTTACCTAGAGCCCCCGGTTGGCCAAGTGCTCCCGTAAGGCTTTGAGGATAGCTTGGTAGCCTTCGAGGATGATTTCGCGCGGGCCGTCATGGCTGGGGATTCCCGGCAATTCCCAGTATTCCAGTGCGAAAGAATGGTCATTTTTCCATTCTTTCGCGGCTTCGAACGCGGGGCGGGATAGGGCGATGACGATGTCTGCCGCGGCCAAATCATCTGCATCTACAGTGCGCGGTTCGTGATTCATAATAGCAGGCAGTATGGATGCGGCGAACGGGTCGACATAGCTATCGGCACTCAGACCTGCGGACGTAGAGCCCGGCACGAGAGATTGCGCCATAGGCGACCGGACAGCATTGCGTTCGCATAAAAATAAAATCTTACTCATGTGCGACCGCCCTATGGCTGACGCCGATTTGCAAGACGCAGATCAGTGTGAAAAGGCAACGCGCAGTATCAAAATCCATTTCGGCAACATCCGATAGTCGCTCGCGCAAAATCTCCGCCCCTTCATTATGTAGGCCGCGTCGCGCCATATCGATGGTTTGCAGACGCATGCGGTCATGGCCGGAATGCGCTAGCGCGAAACTTTCACAAATTAAAAAGTAATCTTTGATCAGGCGGCGAAATGGAGAAAGCGGCAGGGTGATAACGGGAAGTTCATTGCGTAAGCAATCGCGTACTTGGAAATGCAATTGGTTACCACTGGCACCAATACGTACGTAATAAGGGCCGCGATCATTATTGAGCATACGAAATGTATTTTTATGCAGAATATCGCGAATTGCGGATGCGCGTTCGGCCTCGACAACAGCGGACCTGCGAATAACGGTTTTTTCGTCGAGTTCAATTTTATGAATGTAATTCTGAATATTCAGAGCGCTCATACACTCAAGGATATATTGGCAGCCTGCCGTCTGACAATGGAGGGCAGCTTTTGTGCGATATGCTTATTCGCGCGTGCAAGCTCGCAATCCGGCCATTCACAGCCGCAGGCATAATTATGCATGGTATAGCCAAGGATCAGATTTTTAGCGCTTTCAGCGGCTGTCATGAGTTTGCGATGCAGCCAGATCATATTTAGAAAAAGCCCTTCCTGGTCAAATCCGGAGGAAGGAGATGTCAGATCATATTTCACCAAAGGATTTTTTATCCGAGCACGAAAATCAGAATATTGATATTCCAACGCGTATTGAGCCAGCATCTTATTTTGAACTTTGAGGCCGATCTCCGGCTCGACGTTGATGTCATTGGGCGCAACATCAAGCGCGATCATGGCAAGCGCGCCCATCATTTCCGGCGATAATCTGTCCGGCCCCAAAATATCGAGTGCGTATTCGCGAACCAGGCTTAAGACGGCACGCAGTTCCATCGACGCATTCAAGTAAACGCGCTTGCGGCGCGCGGGCAGGGAAATGTTAGCGGGGTTTTGCGCGTGAAAAATAACGCCGACATGATAATAAGGCGTCGCTGGAATTTCATCATCAGCCTTATACAGGCGATGTTTCAGCGTATCGACAACGAATTTTTGAACATCGGGGTAGGCGTTTAATTCGGGTAGTTGTTCCAGCAACCACACATGCGTGTAGTCCGATGGCGCATTAAATTCGATCATCCCCTCAGACGACATTGCTTCCCCTCGTTATTGTGTAGAACTTAACGGATGTTCGGTGAAATTGGCACTGATATTGGAAGAATGCAATAAATTTGACATAAACAAGAAAAGCGACCCATAATTCGCCTAAAGTCTAAGAGCACGAGAAGATATGAACTACAAAATTTGCCGTGATGACCAAGGCAGCTTGGTCGCTGTTTTTAGTTGTTTATCGCGTGTAGTCGACCCAGGCAGTAAAGACGTGCGCGCCTATGACTATATTGGGACAGAATCTCAAAAGGATTACGGCGAGCCCTTTATCCTTTGCGTCGCTCAGGCCTTTGATGCGGCAGTGTTGCACGAAAAGGAAGAAAGAAGTGGATTGCTTGGGCTTCATGTTGATGAAAAACAAGCTTTGGAAGAACTGAAGTCTCTTGCCAGTGATCACGCTATAAAAGCCGATCAATTTCCATCAGCAAAAGACTATGCAACCGAATTGGCCCATCAGATGTACGGACGCGATATTGGCTGCGGACAAGGCAGCTTAGTTTACTATAAGGCTGTTAAACCTAGCGTACCCTCTCAATAACCGCGCCACATCCGGCCAGCTTTTCGACCACACGCTCATAACCGCGATCAAGATGGTAGATGCGGTGAACGAAGGTTTCGCCATCAGCCACTAGTCCTGCCAGGACAAGGGCCACAGAGGCGCGAAGGTCGGTCGCCATCACAGGCGCGCCACGCAAGGTTTTAACGCCGCGCACGATGGCGGAATTGCCTTGGACGGAAATTTGCGCACCCATGCGCTGGAGTTCCGGTACGTGCATGAAACGGTTTTCGAAAATGGTTTCGGTGACCATGCCTGCACCATCGCACAGGGTAAGCATCGTCATGAATTGCGCCTGAAGATCGGTCGGGAATGCCGGATACGGTTCCGTCATGATGTCTACGCCTTTGATACGGACGTCTTTGGGTTTGGAGACGATGACATCGGCGCCATCTTCACGGAAGGAAACGCCAGCGGTTTCAAGGAGCGACATCAGGGATGTCAGCGTATCCGGGCGTGCCTTTTGCAAACGGACTTCACCGCCGCACAGAGCGACGGCGATCATGAACGTGCCGGTTTCGATACGGTCGGCGATCACGTCGTGCGTGGCGGCGTTTAATGTTTTGGATCCTTGGATGACGAGGCGGTTGGTGCCGACGCCGTCGATCTTGACGCCCATTTTAATGAGGCATTCGGCCAGGTCGGTCACTTCCGGTTCCATCGCGGCATTCGCGATGACTGTTTCGCCGTCGGCGAGAGCTGCCGCCATCATGATGTTTTCGGTGCCGGTGACAGTCACTTTGGGGAAGAGAATTTTCGCGCCCTTAAGCCCGTTCGGTGCTTCAGCTACGATATAGCCGTCCTCCAAAACGATTTTCGCGCCCATTTGTTCGAGTGCCATTAAGTGCAGATCAACAGGACGCGTGCCGATTGCGCAGCCGCCAGGGAGTGATACTTTGGCTTTACCGGTACGAGCGAGCAGGGGACCTAAGACTAAGATTGAGGCGCGCATTTTGCGGACGAGGTCGTATGGGGCCACCGTGTTGTCGATGTTATCGCCTTGCAGATGCAAGGTTGCTTGATTATTTTCAACGGTGATTTTGACGCCTAAGTGTTGCAGCAAGTCACCCATCGTTTGGATGTCGCGCAGTGCGAGCGGCATGTTGGTGAGCGTCAGTGGATTTTCGGATAGAAGTGCTGCGCACATTAAAGGTAGTGCGGCATTTTTTGCCCCCGACACGGCAATCGTGCCGTTCAAGGCATTGCCGCCAACGATACGAATTTTCTCGAGACCATCTTGCGCAACGGCTTCGCCATCAAAGGCGACGTTGTCGTTCAGCGGCTTCACCACCTGTTTGGCAGGGGCGGACGCTGGCGCTTGGTTTACGATGGTTTCTTGTTCTTGTGCCATTTATGCAGCCTCGGAATCTTTTTTGAGTAAGCGGGGAAGAGTGACGCCACGTTGGCCCATGTATTTACCGGCGCGGGCGGCATAGGTGACTTCGCAGGCACTATCGCCTTTGAGGAAGAGAAATTGAGCGATGCCTTCGCCCGCATACACTTTGGCGGGCAATGGCGTGGTGTTAGAAATTTCCAACGTCACTTGACCTTCCCAGCCTGGTTCTAACGGTGTGACGTTCACAATCAGGCCGCAACGCGCGTAGGTGGATTTGCCGAGGCAGACGACCAGCACATCGTGCGGGATTTTGAAATATTCTTTGGTCTGGCACAGTACGAAGGAGTTTGGCGGAATGACGCAGACGTCGCCTTCGAATTTCACGAAGGCTTTAGAGTCGAATTCTTTGGGGTCGACCACGCTGTTATAGACGTTGGTGAAAATCATGAAGCTGTTATCCAGGCGAGCGTCGTAGCCGTAGGACGACAAGCCGTACGAGATAATGCCTTGGCCTTGTTGTTTTTCGACAAAAGGTTCGATCATCGCGTTTTCTTGCGACTCTTTACGAATCCAGTGGTCAGGCATAATCGACATTTAAGGGTCCCCATTCAAAAAAGCTAAGGTTCCTTGGTACCCCACGGGAGGGGTAAAATTCAACAAAAATGGACGTTTACGGGCGTTTCATCCACCTTTTTGGTCGGAAGATGGCGGATTACCCTTACTTTGGTCCTTGCGGCGTTTCAGGTTGGCCCTGAGCGCATCGGCCCGTTTGTCCTGTTTCTGCTGCCAGGCAGCCTTGTCTTTGATCTGATCGTCGTTCATGACCGTGGCGACTTTGTGGTTCCGTTAAGACATTTTAAGGCCCAGCTGGGACAAATTGATCACGGATACGTAAAGATTCCACAATCGCAGGCTCACCCAAGCTGCAATAGGCTGATGTCGCATAGAATTTAGACGGATCAATTTCTTCCGATGTGGACGTGTACATGAGTTCTTGGTACGGTTTTCCATCCTGATCGCGCGGGCCAATATAAACGTTGGTCTTTGGTAGGCTGCTGTATTGTTTAAGCCATTCATCGTCTAAAGTTTTGAGTTGTACAAAACGTGCTGCGAATTCAGCGGAGGTTTTGGCTGTCGTCAAACCACCCACAAATTGAGCGATATTTTGAGGACCTTCGGCAGTTTGAATACGGACTGTATTTAAGTAGCGGATGGGTTCATAAAGCGGTTCAGCATACAAACATTCACCCAATCCCCATTCAGACGCCATGGCCAGGACCGGGAAAATTTCCTGGATACGATCGATCCGTTCAGCCAACCGGTTGTTGGGATTGGAAAGATAAGCAGAAATGTTTTTCTGAAGTTCCGCCTGATCAGCCACCAATTGTGTCACGATCATTGCGCGTAAAATACCGATTTGTGAGGCGTATGTTTCCTGTTCAGCATCGCTAAGTGGCAATTGTGCGCGATATATCTCAACGGGCTCTGCTGCTGTAATGGCATCAAATTTACCAGGAACATCAACTGTCTGCCAGACCTCGAACTGATAGGGAAATAACACCGCATCAACATTCGGCGCCTGGTTTGGAACAAGCATCTTCCAAAGATCCAAGCCCTTATCCGAGAGTTGTAGATTATAAGGTGAGCGATAAATACGCGTGTTTAACGTATCCGTACCATCATAGGGAACGTGGACGGTCCCGCCGCCCATAACGTCATCTTTAAAATACGTATAAACCTGCAATTCTTTTTTGAGCGTATCACGTTCATTTAACCGGTCCTGGTCGTTCGCCAATGAAGCGGGGAATAAAACCGAACAGCCTGTAATTTTCTTTTGTAATTCAGTCGCCGTGGAATTTTTCGTTAATTCACATGTGTTACCCCCTAAACCGCTGTCTTTTTGCACAAAACGCTCTCCGTAAGGAACAATATTTAGGATCTGATATATTTTTGTAAAACCCATTTTCGGGGCGCCCCATGTCGTGTAAACCGACATAAACGGCCTTTCTGACTCAGGAACCGCTTTTACATGTGTGTCATACTGATAATAAAC
>DATCRN010000285.1:0-5039 GCA_036568945.1 Alphaproteobacteria bacterium
GTCACAAGCTGCACCAAAAAGGCGCTTAGGATGGCGAAGACAAAACCGCCTGCGATAATAAGGATAGTTGTCCGGTTCATAACATTGGTACCTTAATCCTACGATAAATAAGTTTTGGTTAACGCTGCGATGAAACCAACAGCAATGGCCACTCCATAGGCTACCACTTTTTCGCCCCGTGCAATGCGCGCAAGCCAGGAATCCGTCCACTTAAACGCATGTTTTTTTAAGGACTCATTCTTTACCAGAACAAGCCCCACCGCCGCCATTACGCCGCCCATAAACGACATTACCAAAAGAAAAGGGATAATTCCCGACGTGCCGACCCATAATGCGAGTACGGCTAACAATTTCACATCACCGCCGCCGGCAACGCCGGTTAGATAAAGCGCGCCCAAAATCACGACAGCGGCACCGAAAACAATCAAATTCCCGGCTAAATTTGGAAACACGCCAAACGGAATAGCGATTGCAAACAAAGCAAGCAGCGCTAAGGAAATCCAATTCGGAATGCGCATCGAATGCAGATCGGATATCGCCGCGAACAACACAAAATATAAGGCCGCTAAGGGAAAGATCGCTTGCAGGAATGTCATGCAACACCTTTAGGAAAAGAGAGGGCCCTCTAGCGATATCATCGAAACTGATTCCGATGCACCGCTAAGGGCCCTCCATAAACTCTAACGCTTAAGCGACTATTATGCCGGACGTTCTTGGATCGAGGTCGACATGTCGCTGAACAGGTCAGCCAGGTCATCGCCGAATGCGAAGACGACAACAGAAATACCGACAGCAATACCGGCAGCGATCAGACCGTATTCGATAGCCGTAGCGCCACGCTCATCGGATTTGAAGGATTCAAACATAGCCATAAGCTTCAACATGGATAACTCCTTTTTGCCCACTTTTAAGTTCCAATATCTGCCCTTGATGAGCAGATGTTATGGTTAATCGTACAACGACGTTGTTAAAACATCGTTAAGCGACTCAAGTGAGAAGGCTACCTGATTCAAACGAATCGTCCAATGGGGTAACTCATTCGACTTTTAGGAAAATTGGTTACGAATACAGGACTTGGTTAAACACACATTAAGGCGCACCCTTTTATCATTAACTATAGGGATCCATCTTCCGGATTTGGAGTTGATATCAATTTGATGCGCAATTTTATCCGCAACCGTGACGGCGCAACCGCGATTGAATTCGCGCTTCTTGCGATCCCGTATGTATTTCTGACGGTTGGCATCATTGAACTCGCGATCATGTTCGCTGCCGCATCCATGTTGGAGGGGGCCACCAATTCCGCCGCGCGGTTGATCCGCACGGGTCAAATTCAGCAGGCCTCCAATAATGCGGCAGCGCAAGAAGCGGCCTTCCGTGAAGCGTTTTGCGATTATGCGACGGCTTTGGTGCATTGTGATGATGTCGTGATCGAGGCGCGCTTACTCGATAGCTTCTCAGATGCCGATGAAGAAGGCGCAGAATATGGCGATGACGGCACCATGGAATCAGAAGGTTTTGAAGCAGGCGGATCAAACGATAAGGTCTTGATCCGCGCCTTTTACCGTTACAATTTCATGACTCCAATTATGGGGCAGCTATTGGGTGGATCTGACAGCGCTATGGATTTTACATCGACTATTGTCATCCAGACGGAGCCGTACGAATTTGAAAACTAAACGCACCCTTACAGGTTTAATAAAAAGCGATGACGGTTTGGCGGCCATCGAAGCGGCGCTGGTCTTTCCCGTTCTGTTGGCGCTTTTGATGGGCACGTTTGATTTAGGGAATGCGATCTTAGCCAATACCAAAGTCGTTCGTGCGTCTCAAGTTGTGGCTGATTTGGTTACACGCAAGCGCAGCGTGTCGGATGCCGATGTCGATGAGGCAATTGAAGCAGGCCGTCTAGCATTAGAGCCCTTAGACACCTCATCGTATGGCGTCGACATCACCAGCATCGAATTTGATGAAGATGCCGACACAGCGATCGTATGGCGGGAGACGGAGAATATGACGGCCGACCCAGACGTTTTGACGCGCGTCGAGCCGTTAGCCGAAGAGAATTTTGGAGTCGTGGTGGTGAGTGTGCGTTACGAATATGTGCCATTTTTTGCGAATTTTTTGACGGGTGATATTTCGATGATGGAAACGGCATTTGCGCGCGGACGCAAAAGCGCCGTGGTCACGCATCAGTGAGGTGTATGATGAGAAAAATGAAAACACTTCTTAAAAATACATTTGGCGGCATTGCCATCATGTTTGCGATGATGCTTCCGATGGTTTTGGGCGCAGTCGGTGTTTCCATCGATTTTGCCCAAGCCTATCTGGTGCAACAGCGTTTGGCGCAAGCCTTGGATGCGGCGGCTTTGGCGGGCGCTGCGTCGTCCATTGATGCAGCTGAAATCGAAGCCAAAGTTTTGGATTTCTTTGCCGTCAATTATCCACCTGAAGTGTTGGGCGTAGAATTCACACCGCACGTCGTGGTCGACGGTAACCAAGTGCGTATCAATGGTACGGCACGGTATGACACGCTGTTCGTCAGCGCCGTCGGTATCGAATATATCAATGTCGAGGCTCATACGACGGTGGATCGTGAGATTCGCGGCCTTGAAGTCGTGATGGTGCTGGACAATACCGGGTCCATGGCGGAAGAAATGCAATCCTTAAAAGACGCCGCCGATAATTTTGTCGATATTATTTTTGATTCAGCCTTGGAAGATGATGATGTCAGAATTGGCATTGTGCCGTATTCAAGCACGGTGAATTTAGGGTCCTACGGCCGCGGTAAAAATCCGGATGGCAGTAATTATGATGGCGGCACGGCCATCGTAACTGAACCGGCAGGGCTTGGTTATTCGTCAGACCCAGATAGCACCACCAGCTGGAATGGGTGTGTGGTGGAACATAAAAGCAGTAATTATAGTCCTCTGGCGACGCATATCACCAATAGCAAGGGCCAATTGTGGCGTGTGGGTTCATCCAGTACGTGGAACGGTCATGGGTACAACCCTGCCTCCGGCAGTAATGATCCGTCGCCAAACGATTATACAGACGCGTATACGGGACCGTGGGATCCATATATTTATGGCCGCGTCATCGCACAGAATTCCAAATGCTCTGATCAAGGGTCCGGATATTCGACATCGCGTTGTTCATCTTGTAACCCCAGCTCGGCCAGCTCAACCACGCGGGATAAATGCAATACCACTTATTGTTTTTGCTGGTACAGCAACGTGAACCAATATTGTCCGGCAGCGACTGTCATGCCGATGACATCGGATCGCGAGGCGCTGCATGACCACATCGATACGATGGAGGCGGAAGGCGCCACGGTGCCGACCAGCGGGATGAACTGGGGTTTCCGCGTATTGTCACCGGAAGCGCCGTTCCGTGAGGGATCGGGTTGGAACCATGAATATTGGCAAAAAGCCGTGCTGTTCATGACGGATGGCGAAACCGCCATTAGCGGTGATGCTACATCCTATTGGATGGGAGCCAAAAACAACATCAGCAACTCGACCATCAATACCCGATTACAAAATACGTGTACGACGCTTAAAAACAGCAGCCATAATGTGAAGATCTATACGGTTATCTTTGGATCGTTGGATGCCACGACACGGGCTGTTTACAGCAACTGCGCTTCGCCGAACTCGTTCTATGAAGCGCTAACGCAGGAAGAGCTGGTGGAAGTGTTCGAGGATATTGCCCGGGAGCTCGCTAATCTGCATATCAGTGAATGAGTAAAAGGCGTTTTTGGCTTAAGAACCAGGATCTTATGCATCTAAGATGATATATTTCGAATTTGATCTAAATTCAAAATGAAATTGAGTATTTTTTAGGCCATTTTGTGGATAATAAAACCATGGCAGATAAACCCATCAACCGCGTCTTAATTGCGGACGACAACACCTTTATCCGCTTCCTGGTCAAAAAATGGCTGGAGGCCGAGGCGCAGATCATCGAGATTGCGCATGGCAAGGATGTGTTGGATGCCTATAAAGAGCATGCTCCTAATGTTGTGTTTTTGGACATTCACCTGCCGGGCCGGAATGGCAAAGACATTTTAAAGGACATTTTAGCCTATCATAAGGAAGCTTATGTGGTGATGTTGTCGGCTGACAGCATGAAGGAAAACGTTCTGTTTGCATCCAATAACGGCGCTAAGGCCTTTATTACTAAGCCGTTTACGCGCGAAACTTTGCATCGCTATTTTTCTATGTGCCAGACCATTATCAAAACCGGCGATGATCAATCCGCGCAATCCGTGGCAGACAGCCTGATGGCCCAGGCAGCGCCGCAAGCCGTCGCTGAAACAAGCGCCTAAAACCATTTTTCTTTTGAAACTTAATGCGTCGTTTGGTCGTTCCTAGTATGAATGACATCTATGGATATTTCCCCGCCGTATTTTTTTACGCGCACCCAAGACATTTGGGAGGCGATGTATGCCGATTGTCAACGCGCCCAACAATCCATCGAACTTGACCAATATATATTGGAAGATGACGCGATAGGGCGTCGGTTCTTTTCGCTGTTTGCTGAAAAGGCAAGGGCAGGCGTATCGGTACATTTGCTGTTAGATTATATCGGATCGTATAAAGCTTATAACAGCGAACCTCTTCAGGATTTAATTGCCGCGGGCGGGACAGTGCGATTTTACAACAAGCTGCCCAAACATAAATGGTTACAACCAACCCGCTGGTTTCCACGTAATCACGTCAAAGTTCTCATGATTGATTCACACATTGCTTATGTTGGCAGCGCTTGCATGCGAGATGATATGGCAGGGTGGCGTGATACGACCGTTCGTTTGACGGGTAATGATGCAGGGCCAGTGGAGAAACGCATGGCCTATGCGCGCCTTTTGTGGTGGAAACGCCCGATAGGGGTGCAGGTAAGATCTTATCAAGATAGAGATGGTCAATTTGCATTCTCTATCCGTAGTCCCGGTGTTGGCGTCAATCCTATCTATCGCGGCATCATCCATGCCATTAGGCGTGCCAAAAAATCTGTTTGGATCGCAACCCCTTATTTTCTAG
>DATCRN010000286.1:0-2081 GCA_036568945.1 Alphaproteobacteria bacterium
GCCACCGCCAGGCATGTTCCTGCCAGGATCCAGCCATAAGGCAGTAAGGCCTTGAGAAATAGGCTAAAATTGGAACTCTTGGGCGCGGTTTCCGTGACGTTCATGCCCGGGATAGTGTCCCATCCCGCGCAAACCTTCAAGCCACGGTGTTTTTTAATAGAAATCCACAAGAATCAGTGCTTTAAAAATGTGCATAAGTGGCGGATTACCGGGCCGTATTGATTGACTCTACAGCCCCGATTTTTAAGCATGAGCCACATTAATCAGATACATATGAAAATTTATCCACAGGCTGTTGATCATGACCAATAATAAATGGATTTTGCCCGCAATCATTGCCGTCGTCGCCGTAGTTGGCCTCGGTTCTTGGACGTATCACACATCCGGTGACGCATCTGAGGCAGATGGGGATATCGTTGCGAATGAAAGCTTAGCGCCAGCAGCCGGGGAAGAAACCACCCCAACATTAGAAGGCGCGCCCGCCACAGAAGAAGCGGCCGTGACAGAAGGCCCAACCAGCACGCCGGAAACAGCTGCTGCTACGGATATTCATCCGGTGGTTGACGCCAGCACGCCGGAAGGTCCGCGTAGCCTTGGGAGCATTGATGCACCGATCACAATGGTTGAATATTCATCGCTCACCTGCCCGCACTGCGCAAGCGCGCACGCTAAAGTGTTGCCGCAGTTGATCAAAGATTATGTTGATACGGGCAAAGTGCGCATCGTGTTCAGCGATTTTCCGCTTAACAAAGAAGCGCTCGATGCATCCAAAGTGTCGCGCTGTGTTGCCAATGATCAATATTTTAATTTCTTAACGCTGTTATTTGGTGACATCGAGAAATGGGCTTATTCTGGCAATCATCCGGAAGCTTTGATCACCGATGCCACGTTGACAGGCCTATCCGCGGATAAAGCACGCACCTGCTTGAACGATAAAGAATTGGAAGACAGCCTAATGGCAGCGGTCCAAGATGCCGCCGAGAAAAAAGGCGTCAATTCCACGCCGACCTTCATTTTCAACGATGGGGCCGCAACCATTCAGGGCGCGCGTCCTTACGCTGAATTCAAAGCCACTATCGACGAACTGCTGGCTAAATCCGGCAAATAATAACAACGACGACAATAGTCAGGGAACGTAACTTACATGGTTCAATTATCGCGCCTTCGTTTAAGCGGCTTTAAATCCTTCGTGGATAAAACTGAGCTGGATATCGGCAACGGTCTGAATGGCATCGTCGGCCCTAACGGCTGCGGCAAATCCAACTTGGTCGAAGCCTTGCGTTGGGTCATGGGTGAAAATCGCGCCCGCACAATGCGCGGCGATGGCATGGAAGATGTGATCTTCAATGGCACCACAGCACGCCCTGCCCGCAATATTGCCGAAGTCACGTTGCTCATCGACAACTCGGATGGATCTGCGCCTGCACCATTTGGCGACGCTGCGCAAATCGAAGTTACGCGCCGCATTGAACGCGGCAAAGGTTCACACTATCTGGTCAACGGCAAAGCCGTTCGGGCGCGCGATGTGCAAATTTTGTTTGCGGACGCTTTAACGGGTGCACATTCACCTGCCCTCGTATCCCAAGGCCGTGTAGCACAGATCATTCAAGCAAAACCGGCGGAACGCCGCCAAATGCTTGAGGAATCTGCTGGTGTAGCTGCTCTATATACGCGCCGCCGCGAGGCGGAATTGCGTCTCAATGCCGCCGAAGAAAATCTGTCCAAATTAGATTTGGTCATTGGTGAAATGCAGAACCGCGCCAATTCTTTGCGCAATCAAGCACGCCAAGCACTGCGTTATTCCGATCTATCCAACACCATTCGCCGTTTAGAAATTGTTCTGGCCTGGGCCGATTGGGTTGGCACACGCGAGAAACTCCGCAAGGAAGAAACGCGCTTTGCCGAAACAGATAAGAGTGTTCAGGAAGCGATGCTGAAAGCATCCGAACTGACGCGCGGCGTAGAAGTTGCCATCGAACAAGCCGAAGAAAGCCGCAAAGCTGATATTGAAGCACGCGCAACGCTGCAATTATTAAAACAAAAAGCTGAAACGATCGAACGTGAAATCCAACATCGTAAAG
>DATCRN010000287.1:0-3994 GCA_036568945.1 Alphaproteobacteria bacterium
ACCTTCCACCGGGCGTACTTTCACATTTTCGAAGAAATCGAGGTCTTTCAAATCTTGTTCGGCTTTAGCGACTTTTTGACGATTCATCGCATCGCCTTCAGCCAATTGGAATTCGCGGCGAATGACTTTGTCTTGCGTACGAACGTTGCCTTTAATATCGATGCGTTCGACATATTGTTTAGATGTCGGCGTGACGCGGAACGTCACATCAACTGTTTGCGCTTCCGGATTGCGCTGCACATCGGGACGAACAGCAACAAATGTGTATTGATTATTGCCAAGCGTGTTGGTCATTTGATCAACGCTGCGCTCAAGCGCATCGGCATCATACCAATCACCGGCCTCAATTTCATTGTCAGGTTGCAGCAACGACGGATCGGCATCTTTAATGGCAGATGTATCGATGTCGACTGTATTGACTTTATAACGGTCACCCTCTTCCACCGTCATGGTGATGAAGAACGCTTCTTTGTCTGGTGTCAGTTCCGCTGTAGCAGACACAACACGGAAATCGACGTAACCGTTTTTCAGATAATATCTACGTAGCAGTTCCTGATCGTATGCCAAACGGTCCTGGTCATAGCGATCGTTGGTCGCAAGGAAGCGATACCAGCGTGTTTCTTTGGATGCCAGCACATCGCGCAAAGCGTCGTCGCTGAAATGCTCATTCCCCACGAATTTGATGCCGCGAATTTCGGAAACCGGACCTTCATTGATCTCGAATACCAAGTTGACGCGGTTTTGATCCAGGCGAATGACTTTTGGATCGACCTGAACGCTGAAGCGTCCTGCGCGGCGATACAGTTCGCGCACACGATCAACGTCGGACTGCACCGTGGTGCGCGCCAAAACGTTACGCGGGCGGGATGCGACTTCAGCAAACAGCTCGTCGTCTTTAAGTTTATCGTTGCCTTCAAAAGCGACTTGGTTGATCAGCGGATTTTCAACCACATTGACGACCAAGACGCCATTGCGCGGCGTAATCGCGACGTCGGCAAACAGCCCTGTGCCGTATAGGGCCTTGGTGGATTCCGACAAAGCTTCTTGATTGTACCCGTCACCAGGTTGAACGGTCATGTATGACAAAATGGTTTGCGGATCGATGCGCTCGGCGCCCTCGATTTCAACGCGGCTGACCGTGCCTGTTTCCTGTGCGTGAACAGAGGCAGGGCTAGCAAGCAAGATGGTGCAAAGGACAAGAGCCGATGCAGCGTTTTTCAAAGTCATTTTCATACAGGTAAACCCCGGTTTGTGGCCGCTAAAATAAGCAGCAGAATCAGTCCTGTAAAGGCTAGGTTAACTGCCCTTACCGCGCAAGCTGCAGAATATCGTTAATATTCGCAAAAAGCATGAGACCGATGAGGATGTAGAAACCGAAGCGAAGGGCGGCATCCTGCACTTTTTCAGGGATTGGACGGCCTTTTATGGCTTCAATGGCATAGAAAACCAAATGCCCACCATCCAGCATAGGAATGGGGAAAAGATTGATCAGCCCAAGATTTATGGAAAGAAGGGCGCCCAACATCAGCAACGACGCAAATCCAGCCGCTGCGGCATCCCCTGTCACAGCCCCGATACGGATGATCCCACCCAGTTCCTGCGCTGACCGCGTTCCGGCGATCATCTGGCCCAATGCCTCAAGTGTACCGACAGTGACAAACCATGTCTCACGGAGCGCTTCTTGTGTTGCACCGATCAAACCGTAACGCGTGTTTTCGGTTTCAACGGCGGGTGCCAGCATCACGCTGTCAACATCCGCACCGCCTGCAATCAAGTCGCCATTCAAGTCCGGCTGCAAACGTACGATCAAATCTTGCGATGGAAAACCTTCCGCACCTTTCATTGTTAGACGCGCTTGGCTGCCCATGTGTGATTTAAGGAGCGCCTTAATATCACCGCTCTCACCGTTAACAGCCTCAATGGCATCAATCGAAAATGCACTGCCGGCGCTGATAATCCCAAGTAAACCGCGGCTATGCGAAAAACCAAAACGGTCCGTGACATTGTCAATTTTCGGCAGAACGTTTTCAATTTTGATGATCTCGCCATTGCGTTCGACTTCCAAAGTTAGGGGCGTGTCCAAACTTACGGCAACGCTGCGCTGAATATCGGAAAAACGTCGCGTAGGCTCACCATTAATGGATACAACGCGATCCAATGGCTGAATGCCTGCAGCAGCGGCGGCGCCTTCAGCAGCGACGGCAGCAGCGACCGGCGGCGTGACAGGCTGGCCCACACTCATGAACAAGCCGATCATGACAATGATGGCAAAAATGAAATTGATCGCGGGGCCGGCGAACACGATCGCCGCGCGTTGACCCACGGATTTGGAGAAGAACGCTTCTTCCCGCTCCGCAGGAGTCATTTGACGAATGGTCTCGCCTTCTTTTACAGACTCCGTAAAGGATGATGATGCAGGGTCTGTATCGCCAAACATTTTGACGTAGCCGCCCAGCGGGAACAAAGCGACTTGCCATTCCGTCCCATGCTTGTCACGGCGCGACCAGAGTTTTTTGCCAAAGCCGATGGAAAATGTTTCAACACGCACACCGCACAAACGCGCGACAATGTAATGTCCCCATTCATGCACGAACACGAGAATGCTGATGACGGCCAAGAACGGCAGCAAATACATCGTGGTATTACCACCCAGCCAGGTAATGACATCGTTCAAATTTTCGGGCATTGCTAATCCTTTAGCGTTGATTCAGATGAATAATAAGCGCTTAAGCGGCGATTTTCAAAGATGAAAGCGCTTTCGCGCGGATTTCGCCGTCTAGGGCAATGACATCTTCGATGCTGTTTGTGGCGGCATCAGGGCAATTTTGGACCGAATGGGCAACTGTATCGACAATATCGTTAAATCCGATCTTGCCGTCCAAAAAAGCGGCTACAGCCACTTCATTGGCAGCATTAAAGGCAATGGAACGGCTTAGAGGCCCTGCCAAAACGTCACGCACGATTTTAAGTGCCGGGAACTGATCCGTATCAGGCGCGGTAAAGGTTAATTGTGAAAGCTTGGAAATATCCAAACGCTCTCCGCATGTCTCAATCCGGTTCGGCCATCCCAAACATACAGCCAAAGGCGTGCGCATATCGGATGCACCCATTTGCGCCAAGATAGACCCATCATTATATTCCACCATCGAATGCACCACCGATTGCGGATGGATGACGATGTCGATTTGCTCTGAAGGTTTATCGAACAAATAATGCGCCTCGATTACCTCAAGCGATTTATTCATCAAGGTCGCGCTATCGATAGAAATCTTGCGGCCCATAGTCCAAGTTGGATGCTTAAGCGCTTGCGCTGGCGTCATATTTGCCATCTGCGCACGGGTCATATTCAAGAACGGTCCGCCGGATGCCGTCAGAATAATTCTACGCACGGCGTTCGCATTATTCTGATCGAACACTTGGAAAATCGCATTGTGTTCGGAGTCGACAGGCAACAATGTCGTGCCGCTCTTTTTCACGGCATCCATCATCAGCGGCCCTGCAGCCGCCAAACATTCTTTGCTAGCAAACGCGACCGTTTTCCCTCGTTTAATCGCCGCCATGGTTGGCAATAAACCTGCCATGCCGACAATCCCTGCGAACGTAATGTCTGCATCCATCTGCCCTGCTTGTTCGATAGCTTTCGCGCCGCCGGCCACTTCAATACCGGGCAAAGCATCACGCAAGGCGACGACTTGGCTTTCGTCTGCAATGGCTACGAACTTCGGATTAAATTGTTTGGCTTGTTGGATCAGTAAATCGGCATTTTTATTCGCGCTTAAAACCACAACTTGAAAATCATGTTTGTGATGCGCGATTAAATCTAACGTTTGCGTACCAATCGATCCGGTCGATCCGAGAATGCTGACGCTAAACATAGTTGAAAAAACCCATCATGAGCAGCACGGCTGAAAAAACCGGCAGCGCAAGTAATAATGCATCGATGCGGTCCAACAGTCCGCCATGCCCTGGGATCAGATTGCCGCTGTCTTTCACC
>DATCRN010000288.1:0-3414 GCA_036568945.1 Alphaproteobacteria bacterium
CCCGCCGTTGGGTACGGTGATCGATGGATGAACAAGGACGACTTTGCCGTCTTGGTCGGGGAAACCTAAAATCAAAATTTCCGACATGAATGGTCCGACTTGGCGCGGGGGAAAATTGACGACGGCGGCGACTTGTTTGCCGATCAATGTTTCGGGTGTGTAGTGTACGGTGATTTGCGCAGATGTTTTTTTGATACCGAGCTCAGGTCCAAAATCCACCCAGACTTTGAACGCGGGTTTTTTGGCTTCGGGAAATGGCTGCACGTCGACGACCGTGCCGACGCGCACGTTAAGCTTCATAAAATCGTCTATGGTGATTTGATCGGTCATGGGACATTTATAACTGTCATTCCGAACAAGTAAAACCCTTACCCTGACCTCTCCTTGAAGGGAGAGGGAGGGCCAACATTTGCGGGAGGGTGCGGATAAAACAAACCCCGGCTAATAAAAGCCGGGGTTTGCCAAGTGGAAGCTTTTTATGCCTTAAGCTGCGGCCTTGCTGCGTGCTTTGGCTTTTTTGCGGCTGCGGTTGGCAACCTTAGCGGCTTTCTTCGCCGTCTTTTGAGTCGCGCTGTTGGCAGCTTTCGTTGCCGTTTCGGCAGCGGACCAGGCAGCATCGGATGCGCGGCGGGCTTGATTCAAGCCATCGCGCGTATCGAACGCAAATTTGAATTCAGATAAGGATGCCGTTACGCGGCGGTTGATGATCTCAGCCGCTTCTTCTTGCGATTTAGAAATAATCTCGCCCACTTCGCGAGCGCCTTGGATCGTTTCTTCGTAAGAACGGCGCATTAATTCAGCTTGGCGCTGCACTTTTTGCTCCGGCGTACCTTCAGTCATCAATTGGGTAGCAATGTTGGAATTTTCCGATGCAATGCGACCCACCAATTCAGCCTGGCGCGTAAGCGCTTGCTGCATGCCTTCCATACCGGCCTGAACAGCATCCGTGACGGCTTGGACATTTTTGCGTTGGGTTTCCATCAGAATTTTAAGGTCAAACACCGGCGTGGAGCTGACACCTTGTTTAGGCATCATCTGCTTTAGTAACGACGGATCAAAAAACGAGCGAACCATAGGAGGCCTCCAGACCTAATAATAGGAATCGGTAAAGCAGCGGTTGTTTGCTGCATCACAACAATATGGCGTTAACTAATCATAAAGCAATAGGTTTGTCCAGCCGCATCAAGACCATAGGATTACCGCCGCCCTTAGGTTTTCCTTAACCGATCTGTGGCAATGTGGGGGTGTCTATGGGGGAATCTTAGGCATAAGCCTTTGAAATACTTATGAGCGAAAAAGTACCAGCACAGCGGACGTCGAAAGCCGTCCCGCCCGGCCTATCCAAGGTCGTCTCGAAGGTCGGTAAATCCGGCCTGACGCAGCTTATGGTCTTTTTGAACGGTCTGATTTTGACTGTTACCGCCTTTATCACCCTGACCATTTTTATCAACCAAATGCGCGCCGACGATATTAAGGCGCTGACCGATCGCACCAAATCATCCAGCATTATCAATTTGTCACGCCTGTCTGGCGCTATGGAAGCAGCTGGAGGAATCTTTTTGCTGCGCGGTGAAGACGCCATTGTCAATCAAACGACCTTAACGGCGCTAGCGGGAATTATTCCAGATAAAATGCTGTTCGACCGCATTATCTGGATCACACAAGATGATAAAAAGAATTGGCAGGCGTTTGATCTGTATCAAACCAAAGCCGGCGGGCAAATTCCCGCATCTGATTTTATTCCGGCAGTGATGCCGCATGTGCGCATCGATCAAGCGATGGTCTTGCGCGCGGATGCATCGGATGCAAGCTTGCAACCCGTGGGCGGCAATGAGCAAGTCATGGCCAAGCCGCTGATGATCATTCGCAACATTTCCAGCAATAACCGTGTACGCCATGTGATTTTGGGCCTGACCCATTTAAGCACCGGTTTTGCGGATATGAAGATTTTGGATGATGAGGGCGTGAGCCGCTTCATGGTCCGGGACGGCAATACCGGCAATCGTCTTTTGCAAATGACCAAACCGGGCGCAACGGAAACAGCCGCGCTAGATTCCACTGCGCAAACCTGGAGCGCAATGCTGGGGTCGACACCACTCGATTTCACGCTGGATATACAAGAGAATGTGCGCATGGAATTTATTTCTCGCGTCCCGTTCCTGCTTTTGCTGTTCGGTCTCACGCTGACGATGATCGGCACCTTGTATGTGCGTAGCAACCACCGTCAATCGGTACGCCTGTCAGCCATGAACACGGCCCTGACGTCTAAAAACACCGAACTGAAAAATCACATTGAAGAGACATCGCGCCTTTATGATGCCATGCAAAAATCAGAACGCGAATATCGCGGTGTGATCGATTCCGTATCCGATATTATTTTTGAAACCGATTCAAACGGGAACATCCTTTTCGTAAACGCCACGTGGGAAAAAATTACCGGTTTCTCCATTCCGCATAGTCTGGGTCGCGATCTGTTCGATATGCTGCATCCGGCGGATCATGAACAACAGCGCTTTGCCTTTATGTCGCTGGTCCGCGGTGGCGAACAAGGATATCGGTCCTTTACGCGCCTACAGACGGCAGACGGCAAATTCCGCGCGGTCGATCTTGCATTCTCCATGGTGCGCACAGATAACACACGCAATGCGCGTGTCGTAGGTACCATCACGGATGTGGAAGAACGTCGCCGGGCGGAAAAGGCACTTGCCGAAGCTGAAAAGAAATATCGCACCATCGTCGAAAACGCGGCAGGTGGTATTTATCAGATTGGGCCCGATGGCCGCATTTTATCCGCCAACCCGGCGCTGGCGCGCATTTTGGGGTACAAAGATGCGCTGGAGCTCACACAGACGCTCGCTGATTTCAGTACCATCTATGTCGATCCACGTGACCGATTGCGGTACGAGCGCGAACTCGAAACCATGGGCTTCATCCGCAATTTTGAAACCGGCATCAAGCATCGGGACGGGCATGTGATTTGGATTGCAGAAAATGCGCGCGCGGTCAAAGATGATGATGGCCGCATGCTGTACTTTGAAGGATCCATTGAAGATATCACGCAGCGTAAAGTCGCCGAACAGGAACTTAAAGGCGCCAAACTGCAATCAGATTTAGCTAACCGTGCAAAATCCGAATTCTTGGCCAACATGTCGCATGAACTGCGCACGCCCCTCAATGCGATTATTGGTTTCTCCGAAATCATTCACAATCAGGCGATGGGTCCGGTGGGGCTGCCTGCCTATGTCGAATATGCGGGTGATATCCAAGACTCCGGCAAACGTTTGCTTACCGTCATCAATGATATTTTGGATATTAGCCGTATCGAGGCTGGTGACCGACAGCTCAATGAAACTTTGTTCAGCATGAAAACGGTCGGCGATACATGCGTATCCTTACTCGGTGCTAAAGCTGAGG
>DATCRN010000289.1:0-11634 GCA_036568945.1 Alphaproteobacteria bacterium
ATCCATAACCGACCACACCACCCAGGATAGGCAGAAGAACAGCGGCGACTTTGGCTTGTTTTTGGGCATGCTGGCCAAAAATCCCACTTAAAGCACCGCCTGTAAAAGCGCCAATACCCGTGCCTAAGCCAACACTTAGAATTGTTAGCGGCTCGTTATGCCCCCAATCGAGTAGAAAGTTTGCCACTCCACCTAAAAGGGCGCCTCTACGAAAATAGCGAGCGCCGCTGGCTAGCGCAAATTGCGGCTTTAGCGAGTTGGATAGACCGGGTGTCTTAGTTTTCGTAGGCATGCGGCACTTTATCCTGTTGCGATGGCTAAAACAAAGATTAGCAAAAACAAAATATTATGTCAAATAAATGGAATTATTAACCTTTTGACGCGTTTAACCTGCATTATGCGGACGTGTCATCATCCCATTTTGCTTTTGGCCTTTATTGCGGCGTTTCTTACGTCAGCTTGTGCCGTTACTGCGCAAGATAGAGAGGCGCATCCGCGCATGGCCTCTTATGCGGTCGCCCAAGATCAATCAACATCCCTAGGAAAATCGCTTCTTAAAGATGCAAAAGCACACCGTTATCAATCAGGCTTTTTGCTGCTTGATAACGCGCGGGATTCTTTGCGCATACGTCTTGCGATGGTTGAGGCAGCTGAAAAGAGCATTGACCTTCAGTATTATATTTTACATGACGATGTTGCCTCTAACTTGATGCTTGAGGCGCTCTTGCGCGCCGCTGAACGGGGTGTACGCGTGCGTTTATTAATCGACGGCATTTCGCTCAGCGAAGCCGGCGAGAATCTTGCCATATTAGACAATCAGCCGAACATTCAAATTCGCGTCTTTAATCCAATCGTAAAGCCCGCCATTCCTTTATTGGCGAAATTCCGTATTGGCCTTCCGGATCTCGAGCGTTTTACACGGCGCATGCATAACAAGGCGATTATTTCCGATAACCAACTGGCTGTTACAGGCGGACGCAATCTAGGCGATGAATATTTTGATGATAATCCGGATTTCAACTTCAAGGATTTGGATACGCTTGCGGCAGGGCCAATTACAGATCGTATTTCCAAAAGTTTCGATAAATTTTGGAATGATGATCAATCCTATTTGATTGCAGATTTGCGTCCTTTTAACACTGATCCAGCGCAACTGCAGGCATTGCGAAAGACAATGAAAGCATCCTGGGCAGAAAAAATGGATGCAACCGGCAGCACATTACGTATGGAACGTCTGGCCGACCGCCTCACAAAGGGGGATGTGCCGCTGATTTGGGCGAAATCCGAACTTAGTGTCGACGGCCCTGAAAAAATGGATGGTGAAGCCGCGATCGATAGCAAACCCAAATCGCGCCTGGAAGATTTGACGGCACAAGCCGGGAAAGAATTTTTGGCAGTATCCGCCTATTATGTACCTGGCAATGACGGTGTGGCTTGGCTTAAGGGTATGGTCGATCGTGGCATGTCAGTTAAGGTCCTTACCAATTCTTTGGCCGCGACAGATGTTGTCGCGGTACATACGGGCTACAGCAAATACCGCACCGATGTCATTCGCGCTGGTGTGGATTTGTACGAATTTAAACCGATTGCCGGACAAAAATCCAAGCAACGCCCTTTTGGATCCTCTGCGCCGCCCACCGCCAGTCTGCATTCCAAGATGTATGTAATCGACCGCAAAGATGTGATTGTGGGATCCTATAACCTTGATCCACGATCAGATGAGCTGAATACCGAACTTGCGATCATCATTCATTCGCCAGAGCTTGCGGCACAAGCAGTTAAATTATTCGAGAGATCGATCGCACCAGATCAAGCTTATCATGTGGTCCTGAAAAACGACGATCTGCGCTGGGTTACGCAGGAAAATGGTTCAGAAAAAATTTATAAATCTGAACCGGAAGCTGGCATAAGACGCATCCAAGCGGGACTTATTGGCCTATTGCCAATCGAAGATCAGCTTTAATCGTCGATATAATCGAGATCACGTTCAAACGTCTCATGCACGAAGATGAGGCCTATAAACCCAACGGCAAAGCAAGCGGCGCCGATAATCATGGCACCGTTCTCATAGGGCATATCGGCATCTTTAAAAAAGGCATAGCTTGCAGCTACGGGAATGGATGCCGCGCGCACAAAATTTGATGTCGATGTGGCTGTGAGCGCCCGAATATTGGTGCCGAATTGTTCTGCCGCTAACATGACAAAGACGCAAAAATAGCCGGTAAAGAAGCCCAACCCAATGGTTAGAGATGCAAACCACAGCCAAGACATGCCATCCGGCGAATTTAAATATACGGTTGATAAGAGCATCATACCGGTGATGAATAAACCAAGGCATTTTTTGCGTGATCGTAATTTTTGTGTAATCAAACCGCTACCGATGCCACCGAAGCATAACCCGACATAAAGTAAAATCACCGCATCACTCGCTGCGATTGGCGCGGTAGCATTCAGAGCTGCTGTGAGTTCCGGCGCAAAGGTCATGAAAATGACAATTGTAAAATAAGTCGGTACGCCAATGAGAATGCCAGCCACATAGCGCAGTAAGCGTTTCGGTGGCCAAATCAGCATCGTCAAATTGCCGCGTTTTACACTTTCTCGTTCGCGCACTTCCGCAAACATGCCGGATTCAACAACTTTGAGACGTAGAATAAGCAGAAACAATCCCAGAATGCCGCCAATAAAATAAGCAGCACGCCAATCGACCATTTTGGCAACAAGCGCGGCCGCAACCGCACCCATCATGCCGATGGCGGCAATAATGGCGGTGCCGTAACCACGTTTGCTTTTATCCATCACCTCGGATACGAGCGTAACGGCACCCCCCAGTTCGCCCGCTAACCCTACGCCAGCGATAAAACGCAAAATTGCATATTGATCGACAGATGACGCAACAGCATTCGCGAGGTTCGCAAGCGAATACATTAGGATCGACCCGAACAGAATCGTCAGGCGTCCATATTTGTCGCCGATGATGCCCCAAAGAAGGCCACCCAGCAGCATGCCGGCCATCTGGCAATTTAAGAGAAACACGCCGGTTGAAAAAATATCGTCCTTTGCGACGTTCAAGTCAGTAAGCGAGGCGATGCGCACCGTCGAAAAAAGAACGAGATCATAAACGTCGACGAAATATCCAAGCGCCGAGACGATAACAATCAGCGAAAGAAGTCCATTTTTCCCAAACCAAAACGGGTAGCGCAATGCAATATCCATGAATCGATCATGGCATTACACTGGATAAGCTGCAATCAAATGCTACTTCTTGGCGGGTTTCTTAGCCGCAGGCTTTTTCGCAGCAGGCTTTTTAGCTGCGGGCTTCTTAACCGGCTTTTCAGCAGTCGCTTTTTTTGCCGAGGTCTTACGATTTTTTTTCGCAGCAGGGCCTTTTTCAGCGCGTGCGGCGATCAAAGCAATGGCCTGTTCAAGCGTCACGGTTTCCGGCTCCAAACCTTTGGTGAGCGTCGCATTGATTTTACCCGATTTCACATAGGGGCCATAACGGCCTGCAAAGACCTCGACCTTTTCACCCGTGGCTGGGTCTTCGCCAAGCGTTTTTAACGCGACAGCCTTTGCGCCACGGCCTTGACCTTTTGCCATGGCGAGAACCTCGACCGCGCGATTAATACCAATTGTTAAAACATCATCGCCAGCCGGGATCGATTTAAATGTATCGCCATGCTTCAAATACGGTCCAAAACGTCCAATACCAGCCAAAATCATATCGCCCGTTTCGGGATGTTTGCCGATTTCACGTGGCAGAGATAGCAAGCTCATAGCGACGTCGAGCGTAACGTCATCAGCCGACAAACCTTTTGGCAAGCCTTGGCGTTTTGGTTTGGTTTTGGCTTTGCCTTCGCCGGTCGCCTCGCCGAGTTGCACGTAAACGCCGAAGGGACCTTTGCGTAAGGTAACCTTCTCGCCTGTCGTGACATCTACGCCCAATTCTTTCGGGCCAGCTTCAAGCCCACTTAACCCTTCGCCATCTGCAACAATGAGCGGAGTCGTATAAGTACATTTAGGCTCCGATGTATAATTCGAGCAGCCGATAAAAGCACCACCTTTACCGAGGCGTAAGCCTAAGCGACCATTGCCGCAAGCAGGACAAGCACGTGGGTCGCTACCATCCGCACGCGGTGGGAAGAAATGAGGTCCAAGCTCGGCATCTAATTCATCGATCACTTGTGTGATCGTAAGATCTTTCGTATCGCCGACAGCTTTAGAGAAATCATTCCAAAAATCACGCAGCGCCTTTTTATATTGGACATGTCCTTCGGAAATTGCGTCGAGTTCTTCTTCCAAATCAGCGGTGAATTTATAATCCACGTATTTGGTAAAATATTTAGTTAAAAACGTTGTGACAATACGACCGCGATCTTCCGGAATAAAACGTTTTTGTTCCAGGCGTACATAATTACGGTCTTGCAAGACTTGAATGATAGAAGCGTAGGTAGACGGACGGCCAATGCCTTCCTCTTCCAATTTCTTTACCAAGGATGCTTCCGTGTAACGCGGCGGGGCTTGCGTAAAATGTTGTTCTGGTTTGACTTCGATCAAGCCCGCTTTGTCACCTGATTTCATGGCAGGTAAACGACGATTTTCATCGTCTTCATCACCGCTATCATCACGAGATTCTTCGTATAGTTTTAAGAATCCATCAAAAGTGATGACAGATCCGGTCGCGCGCAGAACGACATCATCAGTGCCATCCGACAAGTCGATTGCTGTCATTTCTACGTTGGCGCTTTCCATTTGGCTGGCAACAGCGCGTTTCCAAATTAATTCATACAGGCGCAGTTCTTGCGACGACAAAACGCGCGTCAAAGATTCTGGAGTGCGGCGTGCGTTGGTCGGGCGAATGGCTTCGTGCGCCTCTTGAGCGTTTTTGGCTTTGGCTTTGAACATGCGCGGGGAATCCGGCACATAAGCATCGCCATATGTGTCTTTAATCGTGCCGCGCAATTGCGCGACGGCTTCGCCCGACAGTGTGGTGCCGTCGGTACGCATATAAGTAATCAAACCGACTGTTTCACCGCCGATATCGACGCCTTCATATAGACGTTGCGCCGTACGCATCGTGTCGGCTGCCGACATGCCCAGTTTGCGAGACGCTTCTTGTTGCAGAGTCGAGGTAATAAAAGGCGGATATGGATGACGCTTGGTCGGTTTTGTTTCAACCGATTGGACTTTTAAAGTCTTGGCTTCGATGCGTTTGGCTGCTGCTGCGGCATCCGCTTCATTGGAAATATCAAATTTACCGAGCTTGTTGCCAGATAAGTGCGTAAGACGCGCAAAGAATGGTACACCTTCTTCGGTTTTAAGCTTTGCGCCAACGGTCCAATATTCTTGCGCAATAAATTTTTCAATTTCACTTTCGCGCTCGCAAATCAAACGCAATGCGACCGACTGCACACGACCGGCAGAGCGAGATCCAGGCAGTTTGCGCCAAAGCACAGGAGAAATGGTAAAGCCAACAAGATAATCAAGCGCGCGGCGTGCGAGATATGCATCGACCAAACTTTGATCTACATCGCGCGGATTAGCGAATGCATCTTGAACGGCAGATTTAGTGATTTCGTTAAAGGTTACGCGGCGAACTGTGACGCCTTTTAGCAATTTCCCCTCGCCCAATATTTGTTCGAGATGCCAAGAGATGGCTTCACCCTCGCGGTCAGGGTCAGTTGCGAGATATAAGGCAGACGCACCTTTGAGCGCCTTTTTGATTTCCCCAAGCGGTTTACCAGCGCGGTCCCCAAGTTCCCATGACATCTCAAAATCATTGTCTGGTTGAACTGATCCGTCTTTGGATGGCAGATCGCGGACATGACCATAAGAGGCAAGAACGGTATAGTTCGCACCTAGATATTTATTGATCGTTTTGGCTTTGGCCGGCGATTCAACGACGACGACTGCGTGCTCTGTCATGGGCTACGTACTTATATAGTTGCACGCTGATTGTCCACAACCTCGCCTGAAAGGCAGGCAGACACTCGGTTTCCGGGATGGCGGGTCACTTTCCCGGCCAGTTCCCATTCAAGGAGAACGGTATGCACAGCAGGGACGGGCAAGCGCGTTTCGCGAATAATTTCGTCCACATTTGTGGGTGCCGAGGACAAAAGGGGCCAAATTGCGTCACGGGCTTTGCCTAAAATCTGTTCATCGGGCATGGCAACCTCGTGCTGATAGGATTGATTGGCGGGTTCCTGAACCTGTAAAGGTATAGCGGGTGATCGCGCCAAGACATTTAATATATCTTCCGCTGAAGTGACTACATTGGCGCCATCGCGAATAAGACTATTAGGTCCTGCGGCGCGCGGATCAAACGGATGGCCTGGGACGGCGAAAACCTCGCGGCCCTGATCGGCGGCAGTATGCGCAGTGATGAGCGATCCACTTTTCAAGGTGGCTTCTACAATCACGACCCCCATCGACAGACCGGAAATGATGCGATTACGGCGTGGGAAATGCTGATTGGTCGGCTGTACGCCAAATTCGTTTTCAGCAACAATCGCGCCGTTTTGAGCGATTTGGGCATGCAAATCTTTATTCTCAGCTGGATAAATCACATCGATGCCGCCTGCGGTTACGGCAATCGTGCCAGTATTTAAAGATGCCGTGTGTGCAGCTGTGTCTATACCGCGCGCAAGGCCTGATGTCACAACATATCCTGCGCGACCTAAGGCCTGCGCGACATTCTCCGCAAACTTACGTCCCTGCAAGGAGGCATTGCGCGATCCGACGATGGCGATTTGTGGTTTATTAAGCAGCGCTACATTGCCCATCACGCTCAGTACGCATGGCGCATCTTCTAATACGGCTAAGCGCTCCGGGTATTCTGCATCACCCCAGACAAGCCATGATGCGGAGGCAGCTTCAAGATTGGCGATTTCCGCCATAGTCTCAGCCATGTTGCAGGCGACGAGAGGTTTAGCGCGCCCCCCTTTTTTTGATAGTTCAGGAAGCTGCTCAATCGCGCGCACGGCGCTGCTATAACGTTCGATCAAACGGCGGAAGGTGATAGGGCCCACGCCTTTGGTGCGGGCTAGACGAAAACGAGCAATGCGCTCATCAAGCGGCAACATCTGAGTCGCCCTTCTTTTTCTTGCCGATTTTTGGCTCAGTGCCAGCGACTAGGCGTTTGATATTTTCGCTATGTTTAATCCACACCAGAATGCCGAGTGTCGCTACCAAATATGACCATTTGGGCGTGTAGAGAATAGCGGTCCATACAGGCGCAAGCGCCATTGCGGTCAAAGCCGCTAAAGAGGAAATACGAAAAATTACTGCGGTCACAAGCCAGGTAAGACATGCTGCAACACCTGCGAGTGGTGCAAATGCGAGTAACACACCCAGTGTTGTGGCAACACCTTTGCCGCCTTTGAAATGCAGCCACACAGGAAATAAATGTCCCAAGACCGATCCGAGCGCAGCGCCCATCGCACCTTGTAATCCCCAAATTTGCGCTGCGATCAGCACGGCGGCAGCGCCTTTACCACTATCCAAAATAAGCGTGAGGACTGCTAAATCCTTGCGACCAGTACGCAGCACATTAGTGGCACCGATATTGCCTGATCCAATATCTCGAATATCGCCTAGACCGGCAAGTTTGGTAATCACCAATCCAAACGGGATTGATCCCAGCACATAACCGAAGATCAGGCTGATGAGGGCAGTCAGCGTAAAGTGATCGGATACAATATTATCCATGCCTTATTACTGGCAGATATCTTTATTTGGTCAAGCCTAGTTGAGTTTTCCGCGCGGCTTCGCCATTTTGGGCGTGTCGTTGCTTGGCGTGTCCGATGCTTTTGGGGTGCCGCTTTCAAATAATATGCGCCGTAAAATACCGGGCGTAAGGACAGAGAGCGGGTTCACCGACACGCTTGGATCTGCTGTATTGCCCTTCATTGTATAAGTTGCGGCAAAGATGCCCGATCCAGATTTGCCGCCTGTCAAAATATCGCCAATTAGCGGGATGCTGGATAATAGTCCGTTGACCTCGGACATGGGAATGACGGTGCCTTGGATTGCCATTTGATCAGATGCAGTATTGACCTCACCTTCAAATGTTAGGCCCAACGATGCACCCGATGTGCGCCCGTCCTTAAATTGCAATGTGCCACCGCCATCGCGGTTCAGCCATATCATGTCGGCCTCTGCACGCTGGAAAGAAAGGCCGGTATCTTGGTTTAAAATGCTTAAAAGGCCAGGAATCGATAAAATATTGATAAGTTTCGCAAGCATAGGCGCCTTATGAACTGAGAAATCTTTCAATACCAATTTGCCTTGCATATCCCCCGGATCGGCATTGGGTATCGGTGCCGCCTCTGCATGCAAGGACCCGCCGCGTACACGCTCTGTAATTCCAAGAGCTTGCAGGCCTGTACCGGCATCGGCAAGGTCCAAAAGCAGACGGTCGCCTGGGCGATAACGTAAGGATACAGGACCGCCTGCCGTGGCATCCAAATTTGCCATTTGCTGTTTGCCTTTGGTGTTGCCGATAAAAGCGCCGGACACTTTTTCGAGCGGCACGTCGCTGATGTAAAGTTTGTTAAGCTTTAATGCGACATCATAAGACAAGCCAGGAGCCGGTGGTGCATCGCCGGATTTCACTTCCTCGTCGTCGCCCATGATCCAGCGAGCATCAAAAGAGTCGCCCGAGACATCGGCTTTAATTTCGTATTCCGTGGGCCACACAGCATTGATGTCGGCATTGTTTTGACCCAGATTTAAATTCTTTAAAATCGCTTTAGATAAGATAGGCATACCCGCCTTATCGCGCGCGAAATCGATGCTGCCTGAATCAAGTGACATACCATCGCCTTTGATCGTAAGTGTGTCGATGCTTTGGATTTCATTATTTTGCAGTGTAGCAGTGAGATCGGCGCGCGCGGATTTGCCCGGTTCTTTCACCGTATTAAACGGATTTGTAAGGTCAACACGCGCGCCTGTTAGATTAGCAGACACTTTTAAATTTGATTTGCCGCTCGGGAGCGTAGTCATCGAAACAACGGCAGGAATAACCGAGTCATCCACGCGACCTTCAAGTGATTGGCCAATAAACTGCGAACGCATCGCCTTGTTGGTTTGCAGGTCGGCTTCCAGCTTAGATGCGAATGCGTCCTTGGGCGAAGCCGCGAATAATTCATGCCACATCACTTTGGCTGGCTGACCATCCAACGTACCGGATCCTGAAATTTTGAAGTGATTTTCGCTAGCTTCCAAAACATAGGGACCGCCTGCCAGTGTCATGCCTTTCACAGCATTTGGGACATTCAGATTAGTGAGATCTGCCTTAGCTCCTACATGCACAGCGTCCATCGGCATGTCTTTAAGCGTGGGGAAATCGACATCGACGACCATCGCTGCGTTACCGCCGGCTTTCGACATATCTAGATCAACTTTCTTGCGATAAGAAATCGGTTCGCGCTCAAGATAATCGAATACCGCTTTGACAGGCCCGGTCATTTCAAAATGAAGTTTTGCGTTGCCAGCACCAGCGGTAATCAGATCATCAAAATATAACGACCCATCGCTAACTGCCAAATTGCCGATTGATGCTTTGTCAATGTCCAGCGTCAACGCCAATCCTTCAAACACCCCTGTACCTGTTGTGTTGCTAGATGGGATCATCGGTGGGCGGTAGTCCACCGTAATACCAGTGAAACCAAACGTACCTTTGATTGTGCCATTTTCAAAAATCCAACGTCTGCCGCTATCGTCTTCCTCAAGCGCTTCGTCTACAGGCGCATCTTCCATATGTGCGGATAATGGAACATGCACATCCATTTTTGAAAAACGGCCCTTATCCATTTTCTCGACCAGCCAATGACGCGCGCCACCATCCCATACTTTAGGCCAAATGGCTGGCAACAGATCGACAGCAACAACAGGAATTTTAACATCGATAAAACCGTCTAGTTTTTGCCAGTTATCGGTGATTTTGAGTGATCCGCTGGTGACGATCGTCAGACCTTTGGACGTTAAGGACGCATTTTTAAGTTCAAGTGCTTGACTGACGGGATCGAAAGCAATTTCAACATTAAAGTCGGTGAGCTTTTGATTTTCTAACCCCTCGCCATAGCTGCGCGGCCATATCAACATCCCATCACTGCCCTTCAAATTGAAATTGAGGGCATATAAAGTGAAGTCATTATTCAATTGAAACTGTGCACGACCCTCGACCTGCATATCCACACGCGGCAGGTTTGCTTGTCGCAGCCACGGACCGATAAGTCGGCGTGTATTCGCACGGTCAACGCTTGCGGCGACGGTTAGGAGTTCATCATCAGCATTGTACACGAAATCAAGTGCGGCATTGCTATTTGTATCATTTTCCATGCCGGATAAAGGCGCGGTGATATAGCCTGAGAAAGATCTCTTTGAAAAACGTCCGCTTTGCGTCATTTCGACTTGCACGTCTTCAAATCGACGTACAATCGCATCACGTTGATCCTCAAAAACGATCATCGTGTCCTTAAGCGTCATTGTGTCGATGGCAGGCAATTTACGCGCAATTTCTTTTAAAGTCAGGCCGATCGTTTCCGTCTTTGGCTTGTCTTCGCTTTCTGCATCTGACCCAGTCAAAGTCACTTTACCGTCAGGCAAACGAATGATGCGCAAATCGAGGTCATGAATATTGGCGTGCGCGATGTGAAGCTGTCCCAAAAGCAAATAAAGCGGGGAAATGCCGACATCCGCATGGCTAATGGTCATGAAGTTTCCGCGCGATCCCGCCACGCTCATGTCCGTGATCTCAAAACCTAGCGGCGTATTGCCGCCACGCCAAACCATGTTCAAATCGCCGATATTGAATTGAAGACCGTCATCTTCGCTTAAAGATTTTTCAAGGAACGGTACCATGAAGTCGGCATGAAAGGGGCCTTGCGCCAAACGCCAGCACAATGCGCCTGCACCGATGGTAACCGCGGTCAAAATAATAAGACCGATACATAAAGGGCGCACCCAGCGCCTTATTTTTATGTCCTGATCGTTTTCAGGGGATTGTGTCTTGACTTCGTCGGTCATGAATTCCATGTTTTTTGACACATATTTTTATACGATCAGAAAGGTTAAGCCAATGTTTGAATTGAATATAGGCGATAAAGCGCCGGATTTCACGCTGCCGGCATCCGGCGGGGAAACGATTTCCTTAAAAAGCCTAAAAGGCCAGCCGGTCGTTCTTTATTTTTATCCCAAAGACATGACATCGGGTTGCACGCAGGAATCTTGTGACTTTCGCGACAATTTAAAAGCCTTCAATAAGATTGGCGCCAAAGTAATCGGCATTTCACGCGACAGCGTCAAAAGTCATGACAAGTTCATTCAAAAAGAAAATCTGAATTTTCCTCTTGTGTCTGACGAAGATGGCGCCGTCTGTGCCAAATATGGCACTTGGGTCGAAAAAAGCATGTATGGCCGCAAATATATGGGCATTGAACGTACAACATTTTTGATTGATGCCGATGGCAAGATCGCGGCGATTTGGCGCAAGGTCAGTGTGCCGGGCCATGTGAATGAGGTTTTGGAATCCTTACAGACATTGGATAAGCAAGCGGCTTAAACAAAACGTAGTCTTTGAGCGACTGCGCGATCATTCGCGGCGTTCTTTAAAAAAATTCAGCAATGGTGCCGCGC
>DATCRN010000290.1:0-4460 GCA_036568945.1 Alphaproteobacteria bacterium
TCCGTACTCAGTGTGCATGATTTGCGGAACTTAGGAAATAACTAACCGCGGCGCGGAATGGTGAACATGACAATGGTGCCTTCGCCCAAGCGGGAATCGATGCCCATAATGCCGCCATGTAATTCCACAAGATCTTTGGTAATGGCAAGCCCTAAGCCTGAGCCTTCGTGGCGACGCGTAAACGCATTGGAAACTTGTTCGAAAGGTTTCAAAACATCCGCGATCTTATGCGCAGGAATACCGATGCCTGTATCTTGAACCTGAACCGTGACCGCACTTTGACCATCCATCAAACGAATGATCACGTGGCCGCCTTTGTCGCTAAATTTGACGGCATTGGAGAGCAGATTGAGCAAAATCTGTTTCACCGCGCGGCGGTCAGCAGACACCACAACATCATTATCCGGAAGGTCCGCTTTTAAGGTCAACTGCCCTTCCATCGCGCGCGCTTCCATCATTTGCACGACGGCACGCACAACTTGCGTCATGTTGACAGGCTCGACCGTAAGTTCATATTTGCCCGCTTCGATTTTGGACATGTCCAAAATGTCGGTAATAAGGTCCAACAAATGTTGGCCGCTTTCGCGGATCGCGCCGATATAATCGAGATAGCGTTCATTCCCCAAGGGTCCGAGCATTTGTTTTTCAATCAAGTCGGAAAAGCCGATGATCGCATTTAAGGGCGTGCGTAGTTCATGCGACATGTTGGCCAAGAATCGCGATTTGGAAGCATAGGCGTTTTCAGCGGCTTCTTTGGCTTCGCGGAGCGCTTGCTCATGTTCTTTTTGCTGGGTGATATCCTGCATGATGCCGTAAAGCGCGATCACTTCACCGTCATGATCCATTTCACAGCGGCCTTCGCAACGGATCACGCGGATCGTGCCATCTGCGCGCGCCACGCGGAAATCCATGTCGTAATCATTTTGCTGAATGATCGCGCGTTGGAACGCTTGATACAAACGGCCCAAATCGCGGCGATGTACGAGCGCGTTGATGGAATCCATCGTTGGAATAAAGTCGTCCTGGTCGACGCCGAAAATATTATACAACTCCGACGACCATTCAACATCAGCGGATCCCACTTCCCAGCGCCAATGGCCCATATGCGCAAGCGCTTGCGCTTCGGAGAGCTGCGCTTCGCGGCTGGAGAGTTCCGCCTCATGGGTTTTGATATGCGTGACATCGCGGCCCAGCGCATGCAAAACACCTGCGCTCAAAGCGATGTCCCAGGTTACCCAACGTTGATCGCCGGCGCTTGTCAGCATGCGGCATTCGAAACTGACATGTGTGCGCACACCGTCGCTTAAAACTTCGGAGAGAGCACTTTGTGCAGACTCTTTGTCGGCAGGATCAACGAAATCCAAAAACATTTTGCCGATCATCGCGCGCGGTTCATATCCCAGATGACCGCATAGCGCACGATTCAAACGAATAATCCCGCCATCCGGATCGGTCGTGCACATCAGGTCGTCCGACATTTCCAGGAACTGGCGCAGTTCTTCAGCGCGCAGTTGCGCGGAGGCGGCAAACGGATCGCCACCATCAACTTTATCGGGTGCGATCTGACGCACAATATCCATCGAGACTTCTTCCTTCGCTGTTGAGGCGACGAGATAGCGCTGACCGTTCGGGCCTTCAACCCAATCGAACTGAAAACGCGTAGCTTCGTTATTCGGGCCGCAGAGCAATGTGTATTGACCAGATCCCAACTGATCCATGAAGCGGCGCGTATGATTATCGGGACCTTCGTGCGATACATCTGGATGGGATTCAAATTTGAGAATTTTTGCGGCGTTCAGGCGCGTACGTTCTGCGGCTTGCGGCAAACCTGCCAAAGCGGCAAAGGCCGGATTGTAAAAGACGAATTCGCCTAGCGCGTTTAGGGCAAAACGCGGCTCATCCTGCAGTTTGCCGGGCTCGGTTCCGGCATCAGGGGTTTGCATGGCTGTCTTCAAATTAACCTTTGTAAGCTCCAATAAAAGCCTACAATACCGCAAATAGGCCCGTTTAGAAAGTTTTAGGGCTCTAACAGGGCAAAACCTGCGGCAGGCAGAGATCCTGCCTCACGATGGTCCTTAAGATCCACGCCTTTGGCACTGGCGATCATATTGGATGCAACATCGCCATGCGTCACGATCACAATCGCATAGTCTTGATATTGCTTCATTAATTCCTTTAAGGCGCTTTGCGTACGCGCGTACACAGATTCGAGTGTCTCAACATTCCAGTCGGGATTGGATTTGTCTTGGCGGTCTAAGGTCCATATTTTCTCGTAATTATCGGTCGATAATCCTTCGAACACGCCAAAGAACCTTTCCTTGAAACGTGGATCGACAATGGTGGGCCCTACGACATTCAAAACATCGGCCACATCCTCTGCCGTCTCGGTCGCGCGTTTAAACGGCGAAGTGACAATGATCGTACCTTTATGCGGGTGCGCGGCGATAAGAGCCGCAATGGCGGCGCCCGATGTCCGCGCCTGATCATGCCCCTTATGTGTAAGGCCTACGGTTTTGCCAAGACCCACGGGATTGGAGGCGATGATGTGGTCGACATTGGCCTGGCTTTCGCCATGGCGCATCACAATCACATCGGTGCGGTAGTCAGGCATGGAGGCACACGCGGATAAAAATAAAACGAGGGCAAGAACACATACGCGTTTCATGCCCTCATAGTTAGATTAAATTACGGCGAAATTAAGCGGCTTTCGATTTTGCTTTCGCGCCTTTTTTAACGGACTTAGGCGTTTTTTCTTGAGCGGATGCCGCAGCAGTAGGCTCATCCATGCTCTTAAGTTGTTTTTCAAGCCAGTGGATCGTGTAATCGCCCTTGATGAATTCCGGATTGTCGATGATCCAGGCATGCAGGGGCAATGTCGTTTTCACACCGTCGATGACGGTTTCGTGAATGGCGCGGCGCATGCGTTGCAGCGCTTCCTTGCGGGTACGACCATGTACGATCAGTTTACCGATCATGGAATCGTAATACGGAGGGATTTTGTAGCCTGTGTAGATGGCGGAATCAAAACGCACGCCCAAACCGCCTGCGGCATGGAATTGCGTAATTTCGCCCGGAGATGGAATAAATGTTTTCGGATCCTCAGCGTTGATCCGCACTTCAATTGCGTGACCGCGCAGACGGATATTTTCTTTTTGCACGAGGAGTGGTTCTCCTGCTGCGATACGAATTTGTTCGGTCACCAAATCGATACCCGTGATCATTTCGGTGACCGGGTGTTCGACTTGAATACGCGTATTCATTTCGATGAAGAAAAATTCGCCGTCTTGATAGAGGAATTCAAAAGTTCCCGCGCCGCGATATTTAAGTTTCTGTACGACGCCGGCTGCGAGACCGCCGATATATTCGCGTTGTTCCGGTGTGAGCGCCGGTGATGGGCCTTCTTCGACGACCTTTTGATGGCGGCGTTGGATGGAGCAATCGCGCTCGCCTAAGTGAATACCACCGCCGCGGCCATCGCCGAAAATTTGCACTTCGATGTGGCGCGGTTTATCGAGATATTTTTCGAGATAGACAGAATCGTCACCAAAGTTTGCTTTGGCTTCACGGCGTGCCGTATCCCATGCTTCTTGGAATTCGTCTTCCGAACGCGCGACCTTCATGCCTTTGCCGCCGCCGCCGTTGGCGGCTTTGATCAGCACAGGGTAGCCCATGTCGCGGGCCAATTTGATGCCTTCTTCAACAGATGACAACAAACCGTCCGAGCCCGGCACAACCGGCAGACCTAATTTTTTAACCGTTTCTTTCGCAACGGATTTCTCACCCATCGTATCGATGTGCTCAGGCTTCGGACCAATGAAGGTGAAACCATGTTCTTCGACCATGCGCGCAAAGTCAGCGTTTTCGGATAAGAAACCGTAACCCGGGTGAATGGCATCTGCACCGGTTACGGCAGCTGCTGTTAAAATCGCCGGAATATTTAAGTATGAATCTTTAGCGGCGTTAGGACCGATGCAAACGCTTTCATCAGCGAGACGCACAGCCATCGCGTTGGCATCAGCCGTGGAATGTACCGCCACCGTTTGAATGCCGAGTTCTTTGCACGCGCGGTGAATGCGCAGAGCAATTTCGCCACGGTTGGCAATCAGGACTTTTTTGAACATAGCCATAAGGATCGGTCCTTATTCAATGACCAGCAATACTTCGCCGAATTCAACCGGCTGGGCATCGCCCACCAACACTTGAACGACTTTACCGCCTTTGTCCGCCTTGATCGGGTTCATGACCTTCATGGCCTCGATAATCAAAAGCGTATCGCCAGCCTTAACCGTGGCGCCCACAGGCGCGAATGCCGGTTTACCCGGTTCAGCCGACAAATAAGCGGTGCCGACCATGGGTGATGTGACAGCACCAGGGTGCGCGGCGGAGGCAGGCGCCGGATGCGCAATATCCATCGTGGCGGGCATGCGGTTGCCCGGATCGGAAATAGGGAATGCGTGGGC
>DATCRN010000291.1:0-2426 GCA_036568945.1 Alphaproteobacteria bacterium
AATTCTGGCATGACAATTACGAGTTTTGACACGGAATTTTCTGGAGCTGCCCTGGGTCATAAATCCACGGCGGTGGCTTTGTTCGTTTTGGACCCTGTCTTTAACGAGGCGTATGGGACGACAGATTTACACGTTCAAACCAACGCCCCGCATGAACATGAAAAAGCGCGCAAGCATTTACTCAATGCGGAGTACGTCATGCCATTGGATTTTTGGCAGAAAAAAAATCCCGGCGATTGGATGCGTGTCGCAAAATCTATCGCAACAGAAGGCCAATTGAACAAAGAAATGCAGTTGGCACGCGATTTATACGGCGAGAACAAGCTGCGCGATATTTGGTTTTATAATGGCCACTATGTTTTCAATTATCTGACGCTGACCACGCTCATGAAAATGAATACGGCACCGTATCTGCGTGACGGCGTTGAGACCATTCGCGCAAAACAACAAGCCGACCAAGCCTTTCATGCGCAAGCCCTTGCGGACCTGCCGCATGCTGCACCAGGATCCAGCGTGAAAGTCGTTGAATTATCGTCCGTGCGCAGCGGCGCCTTACGCCCGCGTCAATAATACTTTTAAAATCGTCCGATTATTGTGCCGCTTCCAGTTTATCGAGACGCGCGCGCAATTCGTCATTTTGAACTTTAAGCTCTTTGACCGCTTCGATCAGTACAGGCACGAGAGCCGGATAATCGACCTTTTTAAAACCTTTTTCATCCGTAATAACGGCCTGCGGATAAACAGCCTCCACCTCTTGCGCGATGACGCCCAGATGTTCGCGTTTGTCCTCACCGGCTTTGAAAGTAAATGTCACGCCGTTGATCGCTGATAATTTAGCAAGCGCGCCTTCCAATGGCTTAATGTTTTCTTTCAACCGCAAGTCGGATGAATACAGGAAGGCAGGCGCCGTGATGTTTGCATCTAGATAGACCTGCTTGGAGTTATAGTTGCGAATATATGTGGTGTCGATCATATACCAACCGCCGCCATAATCGCCATTGTACCATCCGCTATTGCCGTAGGTGCGAATCCAGGCACCATTCGCATCCAAACGAGCACGACCTGCACTATCCAAAACGCCGCCGTTTAAGCTGGCTGCTCCAGAAACTGTTAAAGTAGAGGGTATGCTCACGGCAGCGCCAATCACAGTCCCGCTCGCATATTCAGAGTTATAATTCACATATAGCGTATCGCCACTGTCATTATCGGTTCCCAGTAACGCTAGGTTACGCGCCGGGGCAGCCGTGTTACTGCCAGCAAGCCACACATCATATGTGGCATGCCATGGACCGTAGAATATCTGCCCGGTATTGTTAATCATGTTATTGGCCAGGTTTAACGTAGTCGTTGCCGTATGGTTACCAAGGTTATCCGCGCCACTGGGCGGTGTTTGCCATGTATTATCGCCGCGCAAAAATGTCGTTGAGTTGGCCGTACCCGAACCAAGGCGTGCCGTCGCAACCGTGCCAGATGACAGGTTGCTCGCATTGAGCGTGGTCAAGCCCGAACCATTGCCAGTAAGAACGCCGGTAGGCGAGATCGTTAAACCGACCACAGGTGTCATTGCAGCATCGGCGCCGGATGCGTTGTTCGGCGCGGACCAGATTTGCATACCGGATGTGTCCTGCCGCAGGAACGATGCATAGCCGTTCATTTTATATTTCCAGCCACCGTTGTAATACGCGTTGAAGCCGATATAAGAACCGTCCGTACCTGCCGTCATGCTTGCGCCCGCAGCACCTAAATCCAAATTAGTTTTTGGCGATATAGTACCAATACCGACATTTCCACCATTTGGATTTATAGCAAAATTATAGTTGATGGATAAATCACCCGTATTGCGGTTTTGCAGATAGCTGGTGCTGTTGTTGAGCGTGCCCATGTCGATGGCCGTCGTGCCGCGCGAGATACGCATATTCATCGGGGAATCCGTCGTGCCGGTATTGGCAACACTGGTGCCTGATCCTGTGCCCACGACATGCAGTGCTGTCACAGGCGAAGATGCGCCGATCCCGACTTTACCATCAGCCTTGATGGTCACTTTTGTATTAGTGGCCCAATCAAATACGGCGCCGACCGTTTGTGTCGAAGATGCGGCGTTAAAGAACGAAATGTCGCCGCCATATAACCTGATCCCTTCACGCGCCATCGTGTCGAAGGAATACTGATATTCATCCGCCGATGTGCCCAGTTTCAACCCGTGCATCAGGCTAAGCGCACCGGAGCTGTAATTGGTGCCGATCGTGGAATACCACGCCGTGCCGGTTGCGCCACCCCATACAATTGACCGTCCGTTTGTTCCGGCACCCAAATCCAGCACTGATTGTGGCGATACCGTACCTATACCAAGACGTTTGTTGGTATTATCCCAGAAGAATTGCTGACTCCCTGTCGTGCCTGAATCGGCAAATGCGCCGGAGCCGCCA
>DATCRN010000292.1:0-3089 GCA_036568945.1 Alphaproteobacteria bacterium
ACAGCCCAGGTTCAAGCCTATAGTGAACTCTGTAAGTTTTATGATTACGACCTTACGACCGGCTATCCAAAAGTCGCAACCCAGCAGGCACCGGTTTTAACGCCAGCTGCGGCCTAAACCGGCACGCGCTGCGCTTTAGCAGCAACGATGTCACTTCCGCTAATTTGGGCGCAATTTTTAGTAGGGCGACAGCGCGACTTTTACATTGTTTGCCTTAGACTGTTTATCCCAAATGTAAATTTGTGTGGCTTTGGCAAACAAATCTGAGCGCATGAACTCAAAAACATCCAGATAGGTTTGTGCCATAGCTGCCGGCTCCGTGCCTTTAAATTCTGGCGTGGCGCGAACGCGATAGAGGGCGATGATATTGCCAATCACAACATCATCAACGGTCGTATCGTTCGGTTTTAATCCCACTTTTAAAACATTCGGCATCACATCCGACATTTCACGATCCGCACGGGTTTGAATTGTATCGCGCGATGCGAAGGCGACCCCGATATCCGATATGCTCGGCAAAGGCGCGCCTTGCAAGCTACGAGTCAGTATGGTTGTTGTTGGGTATTGCGGGTAAAGCGCACGCATGGCGGGGATGATTTGGTCCATATGCGCATCCGGGAAAATCTTCTTGTTTTCTTCGATCGCCAGCAAATCCGCTTCGGTTTCATTCACCATACGGAGCGCGCCTTCTTCGCCCTTGTGGCCTTTTTTGCAATGGATGATTTCATGTTCAATCACGAAGGACGCGAGTGCTACAGCATCCACTTTGGCCGTGTAGGGAAAGTTCACAATTTGATTAAACGCAGGCATGACGTTGTCAGGCGTGGTGAAGGAATAGATATCGCATGTGGTCGACCCTTTAAATCCAACCGGATATCCGACATCACCGAATGCCATTGGTATGACGGTTTCATCGAACGTAGGCGGTGTTGTGTGCACGCGAATATGATCGGTATTCGCCATTACGTCTGCATTCTGAGCCAAGATTGGAAAATTCGTTTTTAAAAAATCGCCGAGCGTTAGGCTCGCATCATGCGCCAAGGCCGGTGTGGATAGACCGATCGCAGCAGCGGTAAAAGCGATCTTAAGAAAGGATAGATGACGCACGGCCTGACGCCGTGGCCCTGATTGCCTGCCCATACTGATACTCCCTGTAATTTTTTATCTTTATATCCGTTCAGCATTGCGCTGATTTTATTGCGACGCAATATCATTTTTTGCATTACGCACAGGGGAGGACGAATGGCAGGTTTTACGCGTAAAGCTTCATATCCAAAGCATCGTTATCCATGGATCCGATTTTTGTGCCGGATGACGAATAGTTTTTCTGAGTACTTTCGATATGTAGGCCTGACAGATTGCCACTGCTATCTTTAGTCAAGCTGATTACCGCAGTGGTGGCTGCCGATCCTTGGATATGCGTCACGGTCATGCTGGCCGGTTTGCCGTTTTCATACTGAACGGTGAAGGACATACGCTCTGTATCGCTTTTGAGTGTGTAGGATTGGCGCTGACCTTTGACGAAAGCGGCCGTTGCCTGATCCACAGCCGTATCCTGCGCGGCGTTGCCCATATCGGCGATCATGTCATCGATCCCTTGGAACACGGCCATCGCATCATCGGACAGTTTGCTAATATCCACGCCACTATCGTGTAAAAAGCCAACCAGATATTCTTTGGCACCTTGGCGGGCTTTTTCGCCTTCTTCATTACTTACGGATTGTTGGGACATGAGACTTTGTGCAGCAGGGGATAAGGTCAGCATGTCGCCAATGGCGCTACCGATTGATCCACCGGAGCCGCCGCCAAGGTAGCTGGCAAGGCTGGTCGCCCCCGAGGACGTGCTGCTGCCATTGCCATACAGATAATTGGCCAGGCTTAAATTGCTTAGGGATGAAATAGTCATGGGAATCTCCAAATGTTTGGAGATGGAATTGCAAAAATCATGCCGAAATTAGCCATTGGATTGCCGTAATGGGTGGTCTAAATTGTCGATCATGAAAACAGTCTCCGTCGGTAACGTTACTTTCAACAACAATCAGGCGCCTTTCTCGTTGCTCGCGGGGCCGTGCGTTTTGGAATCCAAGCAGCACGCCTTCGACATGGCCGGCAAGATCAAAGAGATCTGCGGCAAGCTGGGCATCGGCGTCGTTTACAAAACGTCTTTCGATAAGGCAAACCGCACCTCAATGTCATCGGAGCGTGGTTTAGGTCTTGAAGAAGCGCTGCAAATTTTTGGTGATTTGAAACAACAGACAGGCCTGTCAGTGATGACCGATGTGCACGAACCCTGGCAATGCGCGGAAGCTGCGAAAGCCTGTGATATCCTGCAAATTCCGGCATTCTTGAGCCGTCAAACAGATCTGCTGGTGGCCGCCGGTAAAACAGGCAAGGCGATCAATGTGAAAAAAGGTCAGTTCCTGGCGCCTTGGGATATGAAGAATGTCGCCAAGAAAATTGCGAGCACGGGGAACGAAAATATTCTGCTGTGCGAACGCGGCGCGTCGTTTGGTTACAACACTTTGGTAAGCGACATGCGCGCGCTGCCGATCATGGCTGAAACGGGATATCCGGTGATTTTCGATGCGACACACTCGGTACAAAAACCAGGCGGACAGGGCGAAACATCCGGCGGTGATCGCGCGATGGTGCCTGTGCTGGCGCGCGCAGCAGTTGCCGTGGGTGTCGCCGGCGTCTTCATGGAAACACATCAAGATCCCGATAACGCCCCATCTGACGGTCCAAACATGGTTAATATCAAAGACTTGTCAGGTATTCTTGAGACAATGCTTGAAATTGATCGTATCGTTAAATCCAAACAGAAAGCCGCTTAATATTCATGTCCGCTATTGTTGATATTCACGCCCGCGAAATCCTTGATTCCCGTGGTAATCCCACCGTCGAAGTCGATGTTCTGCTTGAAAGCGGATCAGAAGGACGTGCGGCTGTGCCATCTGGCGCATCGACTGGTGCACATGAAGCGGTCGAGCTGCGTGATGGCGATAAGAAACGTTACTTGGGTAAAGGTGTTTTGAAAGCCGTCAAAGCCGTCAATGAAGACATCGTTGACGCGTTGGATGGATATGAGG
>DATCRN010000293.1:0-3127 GCA_036568945.1 Alphaproteobacteria bacterium
GTTGACGTAAACTGTACGACACGTGGACGGCGCCCAATTTCCCCACGCAAACGCAACGACACACGCAGCGTACGCAAGGATTCCGCAAGAATTGCCGCCGGATCTTGCAAAACGTGATGATGGATTGCATCCAATTTGCCGTTGGCGGTCGGAATGGATGCTAATACTGGGTATCCTGTCATGCCTTCCAGCTGTTGCACAGAGCCAAAACCGCGCGCCCAAATCACACAAATAATGCTGTATAAAAGACCTAAGGCAAATCCGCCAAGCGCAAGCCATAAAACTTTCATGAGGCGGGCACAAACATCCGGCGTAGTGGGAATGGTTGCAAAAGATATGATACGAATATCGGCCATGTTGATTTCATGTTGCGCCATCAATTCTTGGTATTTGAGCACGTATTGCTCGTATAAGCGCTGACCGGTTGCGACGCGGTTTTGCAAATCGCCCAATTGTTCACGCAGCTGGCCCGGATCATCCACTTGGGCGGCGACCAAGGCTGCTTCCTTTTCCAATTCTGCCAATTTTGTCTGAGCGACTTCCAAATCAGATGACATCTTCTTAATGTCATCTGCAGATAACTTCTGGACGTTGATGCGTTCGCTTAAGCTTGCGATTTGTTTTTGCGCATTTTCAATCTCGGTGCGCAGATTATTCTGATAAACAGGGTCATGGCGCAATTGAAATTCTTGTAGCTTACTTTGCGCCGATGTCGCAGCCGCGCGAATATCATCTAAGCGTTTTCCGACAAAATTGCCGATTTGCTTGGAGTCCTGGAATTTTTCTTCCATCTTTTGTTCGCGGTAGGCATCAACCGCAGCATTGACAATTCGCGCAGCACTTTCCGGATTAGCAAACACGCCGTCTATTTCGATGATGTCAGTATTCGGCCGCACCCGAGTTTCAATACCACGCGCCAGACGATAAAAAATCCGTTCCTGCAGGGCAGTTTCGGATGCGCCATAGACAGACATGCGATCGATCAAGCGCGGTTTTGCAAAATATGGGTCTTGATACAAATTCAAACGGCGCGCGACCTGACCCAAAATCGTGGCCGATTCTAAAATCGCGCGTTCATTGTGAATATTAGCCTCAAGTCCCCCTGTCATCAGCACTTGAGATGTAGCGCGATAATGCGGCGCAGATAAAAGCAAAACAGCCAAGCCAATCCCAGCACCCAGGCACAGACCCGATAGTGGCAGCCAGCGTTTACGCCAAAGAGTGCTTAAACCCAAAAACACATCACGGCCCGGCTTTGCGACACGCAGAGGCAGACCGTGTTTCGGTGTGGTTGAAAAGCCGTCAGACAAGAAGAAAACCGGTTAAAAAGAAAGGGTTAGGGTCCTGTGGATAAGTTTACCGCTATTCGTTTCGGCGGCAAAGCCCTTTAAAGTCCCTTTTAGCGGCTGGCGGTGGTCATAGACGGTACTAAAAGGGAAGGCGCATCGATCCCATCCGTAAATTTGAGATCGTTCCCTGGGACCATGGTTAAGAACATATCCTTCAAATTCCCAGCAATGGTCATTTCAGACACCGGATACGCAATTTTGCCGTTTTCAACCCAGAAACCGGAAGCGCCCCGACTATAATCACCGGTCGACAAGGAAATACTGGCCCCCATTAGTTCGGTTGCAATAAATCCTTGTTTCATATCGCGGATCAAATCTTCGACCGACGCATCTCCTGTTTCAATCCATAAATTGGATGGTGATGGCGATGGCGCTGACGAAAGCCCTCGTGTCGCATGGCCAGTAGTGGTCGATCCCAGCCGCGCGGCGGAACGCATGTCCAAAAAATACATGTTCAAGACGCCATCTGTCACAAAGTCGGCACGTTTAGGCGCAATGCCTTCAGCATCAAAGGGGTTCGACCGATGTCCGCGCTTTTTATACGGATCATCAACGATGGTGATATTGTCATTACAAATTTTATGCCCGACTTTATCGCCTAAAAAACTTGTACCCTTGGCAATGCGCGGACCATAGCAACAGCGCGCCAAAGACCTCAATAAGCTAGATGACACGCGCTGATCGAACAATACAGGGAATGTGCCGGTTTTACCTGCTTTCGGGTTTAATCGCGCAAGCGTACGTTCAGCCGCGCGCAATCCCACTTCCCTAGGCGTCTCCATATCAGCACGGTAAGTTGCGTGCGTACTAGCGTAATCGCGCTCCATCGCTTCACCTGCGCCCGCGATGACCGACACAGATAACCATGTGCCGGTATGCTTATAAGCGCCATTAAATCCTGTTGTTGATGAAATGCCGATCAGTTGCTGCGACCAACCAGCCTGCGCACCTTCCGTGTTGCTGATGCCGCTCACAGACATGGCTGTCTCTTCGGTTTCACGCGCAAGATCCAAAAGCATTTTCAAATCAGGCGCAGGCTGCTTGTCCTGCAAATCCAGATCGTCCCACGATGTCGCGAACTCACCGACGGCACTTAAGCGACTATGCGGGTCTTCCGGAACAGCGGTTGCCATGTCAGAAACATTTTGCGCCAGGTCCTTTAAACCTTCATCGCTTTGATCGGCGGTCGATCCAAACGCTGCGCGAGCACCTTTGAAGATACGCAAGCCAATGCCGAAACTTTCTGCGCGCCCGGCATCTTCTGTGGCGCCTTTCCGAATAGCAGCATCCAAGGATGCCGAGCGAATAGCTACACAATCGGCACCGTCAGCCCCCAAAGCCTTTGCATAGCCCAATAATTTGTCGCGTAAAACCTGATCCTGATCATCCATGATCAGTACTAACTATTGCCGGTCACAACATGTTCAACCGCAATTTCGCCTGATGGGATGCCCAGCAACCAAACTTTCAGAATGGCTTTGGTTTCGGATGTGGAAATCAAATCGTGATTTTCCTTTAAAGCTTCGGCGAAACGGTTGGCAGCCAGGAATGGTTCGTCTTCTTTCATGACCCGCAATAGCAACAAGGAAAAACGTCCTTGTTCGATATGACCGGCAATATCAGACAGGCGTCGTGTGCGACTGATCGTACGGCGCAAATTATCCGCCACTTTAGCAGCGGCTTCAGCACCATCTTTTTCAGCGATTTCAGCCAAATTATCGACATTCACAAAAATTAAAAACGACCCCTCGCCGTAACGATCGGCGCGATCCAAACAT
>DATCRN010000294.1:0-6704 GCA_036568945.1 Alphaproteobacteria bacterium
TCGCAGCAGCCTCCGCGCTGGGGATCAGCGTTGCCCACTCCTGCGGTTATTTGAAAGATTTCAAAGGCATCAAACGTCGCATGGATGTTGTGGGGCAGGCGAACGGGATTACTGTCATTGATGATTTTGCGCATAACCCGGATAAAATTGCGGCAACACTTTCGGCGCTTAAACAATTTCCAGGTCGTTTGATCGTGATCTTCCAAATGCATGGCTATGGACCGCTCAAACTCATGTGGCGCGATCTTGCCGATTCATTTGCCCAAAATCTGGGTCCTGATGACCGGATTTTGACTATGGATCCGCTCTATTTGGGTGGCACGGTCGATAAATCTTTGGGCATGCAGCAAGTCGTGGAATCCATCGGTGCCAGGGCCACTTGGCATGAAAGTCGTAAAGCGGCAGGGCAGGAAGCCTTGAAATTAGCCAAGCCGGGCGACCGGATCATCGTTATGGGCGCACGGGACGACACATTGTCTGAGTTCGCAGAATGGCTGTTGCGAGCCATTCTCAAGTAGATCAATAGCTTGCCATACCCCTTCGGCGTATCATATAAAGAGGACCAGAAATGTACGAATTTCCGGGCAGTAAAGCCCTGACTTGGGGACTAAATCATGATCAAACTTTCTAGGCTTTCAGATTACGCCGTCGTAGTGCTCGAAACATTATCACGCGATATATCGACATCTTTATCGGCATCGCAAATCGCGCTTGAGAGTGGTTTGCCGGAACCGACCGTGGCCAAAGTACTCAAATTAATGGCGGCAGGCGGTCTTGTGACTTCATCGCGTGGGGTCAACGGTGGTTACGCTATGGCCAAAGCGCCGAACGAAATGACAGTATTTGATATCGTCTCTGCGATCGAGGGGCGTTTGGGTCTGACTGCCTGTGTTGAAGGCGGTGATGAGCCCTGTGCATTGCAAGGATCTTGCGCCATGCATGGCCGCTGGAACGTAGTCAACCAAGCCGTTCAAAAAACCTTTGAAAGCATCACGCTCGCCGATATGACGAAAAGCGCGAAAAAGGCCGCATAAACATGGCAGCGACGTCCGATACCGTTAAACAAGTTCAAATGATGTCTGGCACTTATACGGCCGGCTTCACGACGGATATCGATATGGAAATCGCACCGAAGGGTTTAAGCGAAGATACGATCCGTTTAATTTCCGCGAAAAAGAACGAGCCCGCATGGCTTTTAGAATGGCGCCTAAAGGCCTATCAGCACTGGCTGCAAATGCCGGAGCCGCGTTGGACAAAACTGAACATCCCCAATATCGATTATCAGGATGCGCATTATTATGCCGCGCCTAAATCGCGGGTGCAGCCCAAATCACTCGATGAAGTCGATCCAAAACTCATTGAAACATATGAGAAGCTCGGTATCCCTTTAAAAGAGCAAGAAATTTTGGCCGGTGTTGCGGTGGATGCGGTGTTTGATTCCGTATCGGTCGCAACCACATCTAAAAAGAAATTAGAAGAACTTGGGATTATTTTCTGTTCAATCTCCGAGGCTGTACAAAATCATCCCGACCTTGTTCAAAAATATTTGGGTTCCGTTGTGCCTCCCGGTGACAATAAACATGCGTGCCTTAACAGCGCTGTGTTTACTGACGGGTCGTTTGTGTACATTCCGCCCGGAACACGCTGCCCAATGGAACTATCAACCTATTTCCGCATCAATGCAGAAAAAACCGGTCAATTCGAACGCACGCTGATTATTTGCGACAAAGGATCTTACGTATCCTATTTGGAAGGCTGCACCGCGCCGATGCGCGATGAAAACCAAATGCATGCCGCTGTTGTCGAACTGGTTGCGCATGAAGATGCTGAAATCAAATATTCCACCGTGCAAAACTGGTATCCAGGCGACGAAGAAGGTAAAGGCGGGATTTACAATTTTGTGACTAAACGCGCTTTGTGCGAAGGTCGCAATAGCCGTGTATCCTGGACTCAAGTCGAAACAGGGTCTGCCATCACATGGAAATATCCGTCCTGCATTTTAAAAGGTGAAGGCAGCCAAGGTGAATTTTATTCGATCGCTGTAACCAACAATTACCAACAAGCTGATACGGGCACCAAGATGATTCATCTTGGAAAAAATACTCGGTCCCGCATCATCGCCAAAACCATTTCCGCCGGAAAATCGGATTCCACCTATCGCGGTCAAGTCAAGGTGATGCCGAAAGCGCAAGGCGCTCGTAACTTTACGCAGTGTGATAGCTTGCTAATAGGCGATCAATGTGGCGCGCACACTGTGCCTTATATTGAAAGCAAAAATGCGTTTGCCGAACTCGAGCATGAAGCCACGACATCCAAGATCAATGAAGATCAACTTTTTTACTGCCGTCAGCGTGGTCTAACCCAAGAGGAAGCCGTCGCGCTGATCGTTAACGGATTCTGCCGTGAAGTATTGCAGCATTTGCCTATGGAATTCGCCGTTGAAGCGCAGAAATTGGTAGGGATTAGCCTAGAAGGCAGCGTCGGATGAACGAACTCGCGCCCGTCTTTCAAATTGCGGTCGGCACACCGGATTTTATGGCGTGTGACTCGCATATGATGGTGGCACCAAATTTTGATGCAGAAAACCTTGATGATTTGAACGAAGATCAAGAAGCATTGTTATTCGCAGCTTCCATTAGACTCCGGGAGGGTTTGCGTAATACCGGTATTATCGTGAATAACGGCGTATCTGCCCGCCAAACGATCAGCCATCTGCATTTGCACGTGGTTCATTATGATGAAGTGTATGATAAACAGGGCGACTTCTTTATGCCATCCTATCGTGCGACGCTCGCACCCAAAGATTTGCGTGGACATGAAGACACAAGACGCATCTTCGCAAAAAGCGGATCGTATAATGCGTGGTTTGAAACAAAATCTGCGGCAGGATCGCGCGGCCACATTGTTATCCCGTCGCGACACGAGACACCTGAACTTTATATGGCGGCAAGGTCAATGCGCGGCCTCCTGAAGCATTATTACAGCATTAGCAGCATGGGTGATCTGAATGAGCAAGTATCAGGATTTACATACGTGTTTGAAAGTAATGAGCTGCATATCTTGCCCTGGCGTAATAATGCGCCTGCGCCACATAGCGCTACCAATGCGATGCGCGTCCTAAACGGTCGCCGAGACTCCTTTGTGGGCAAAGGTTGGACCGAAATGCAGTTTAAACCAGGGGATATGTAATGGCATGGTTTACTGGCATTTTGTGCGCTCTTGGGTGCCTGTGCTTGTTTTATATGTGGGGCTTAAAGCAGTTGAATAAGGTCAGTACGACCAGCCTGTATTATTTCGCATGGAACGCGGCCGGAATTGTTTTGCTGTCGGCTGCGACTTTGATCGACAGCTATACGCAAGCGCTGGATGGTTGGGTTGTACAAATTGTATTCTTCATCGTCTCCTCTTGGGCGACGATGTGGTTCTTTAGACGTAAACGATAGGGGAAACTTAAATGAACTTTTTGCGCAAATTTCTAAATGCTGAAACTTTGGTCAATATCTTACTCGTGGTGGCGGCTGTTCACTTCATCATGCAGTTGGTGCCGCTGGGACTTCAGGTTGCAAACGCGAAGGAAGGCACCAGCATTGTGGCTTATCTACTTGCCATCATTTCGGGACTGGTACGCGCAGCTTACCAACCTATGGTCCTGATCGCGCTCGCTGCCATCATTAATGCAAAGACGAAGGCATAATGATAGAAAGCCGGCCCGCAAAATTGGAAATTGCCATCGGTGTGGTGGAACGTGGCGTCACGTTTGCCTTCATGCAGCGGGCCAATGGCCGTTGGACATTTCCTAGTGGGAAAGTGAAGCCGGGCGAAACACCTGAAGACGCGGTGCTTCGTGAAATTAAAGAAGAAACCGCTTTGGATGCTGGCATTCGACGTAAATTAGGTATGCACGAAACGGACGATCAAATCCGCCATTATTATTTGTGCGATCTAAAAGGTGGCCGACTGCAGATGATGGAGCCGGAAAAATTTCTACGTTCCAGTTGGTATATGGCGCAGACGATCATTGATATTGTGGGCGATCGCTTATTTCCGCCCATACGGACCTATTTTAATGCGCAAATCCGGCAATTACCGACAATGCGCATGGAAAGGCCGTGTTGGAAATAAATGGAACACGCGATCAAACATCCAAAAATGGAATCGGGCGGGGGACTTCGGACTCTCGCCGTATTGAATTTATTGGTGGCCTTTATCGCGGCGCCTGCTATGTGCTTGCTGGGTATTATGATTGCTTCAGGTAATCCTGCGCATGAAACCAGTCTGGATGTCGCCCTATTCGGTGCACTGTATGCTGCCATTACGGCGATCATGGCCGTAAAGCGTGCATGGAAAGATGATCCAAATACGCGCCGCACCGTTTTTTTAATGTTGGGGTGGCTTCTGGCTGCCGCCGCCTTTGTGATCACGATGATCATCATTGATTCAGTAACAGGATAGACATGTTGGAAATTAAAAACTTGAAAGCCTCGATCGAAGGCAAAGATATTCTAAAGGGCGTCGATTTGAAACTTGAGCCTGGCAAGGTGCATGCCATTATGGGCCCAAATGGCTCAGGCAAATCGACCCTGTCTTATGTTCTGGCTGGTCGCAATGAATATGAAGTAACGGATGGTTCTGTCACGTTGGATGGCACCGACATGCTGGCGATGGAGCCGGAGGAGCGCGCGGCCGCAGGCCTATTTCTGGCATTCCAATACCCGCTGGAAATTCCTGGCGTGCAAACCACGACATTCTTAAAAATGGCAGTGAATGCCGTACGCAAAGCACGCGGCGAGGACGAACTTGATCCACTGTCTTTCTTGAAAAGATTAAAGGAGAAGGCGGCACTTCTGGACGTGAGCGATGAGATGCTCAAGCGTCCTTTAAATGTCGGCTTTTCAGGTGGGGAGAAGAAGCGCATGGAAATTCTGCAAATGGCGATGTTGGAGCCTAAGATCGCCATTCTGGATGAGACGGATTCCGGTCTGGATATTGATGCGCTGCGCATTGTGGCCGAAGGCGTGAATGCTTTGCGCGGGCCCGATCGCACTTTCTTGGTTATCACCCATTATCAGCGTTTGTTGGATTACATCGTACCGGATGTCGTACATGTCTTGGCGCGTGGCCAGATCGTCAAAACCGGGGGGCCAGAACTAGCGAAAGAACTTGAGGCTACAGGGTATGCAGGCCTTGTGGATGCCGCTTGATGGTTGCGACCTCACCATATCGTCCGGATTCGGCGCATGGATTTTTGCAGCAGCCTTATGACGGCGCAGAATGGCGCGCGCCTGCGTTGGATCAATTAAAGGAACGTGGGATTCCGACGCCGATTTTGGAACGTTGGAAGTATACGAACCTATTGGCTTTTGAAAAATCGGGTGCGGCGCCGGCTGAGAAGGTAAAATTTCAAGGCGACGTCGTACGTTTGCCGTGGATGCGCCAAAACAGCCGCAAACTGATTTTCGTAAACGGCCATCTGATTTTAGGGGATGCCAAGTTGACCTTGGGTGGTCAAGGAATCAATCATCGTTTGGATTCCACGCCAATGGATGATTTTGACGATGGTATGTTATGGGCATTAAATACCGCCTTTTGTGCCGATGGCCCCAGCTTGACGATCGATGAGTCCTGCAACGGCCAAACGTTTGAGATTATTCACGTCGCCCAAGGTGCGGATGCACCGCTGTTATCCAGCCCGCGCAGCGTCATTGAATTGTTGCCGAACATGCAGGCTACGATTATCGAACAATGGATCGGCACGGGTACGGGTGTGGTGCATACCAATCATGCTTGGCAAATCGGCGTGGCTGCGGGCGCATCCTTAAAGCATATTCGCCTACAAAACGATCGTATCGATCGTGCGATGTTATCAAGCACCCATGTGCGCCTAGGTCGCGACGCGAACTATAATAATGTCTTTCTATCCGCTGGGGCTGCGACATCGCGCCAGGAATTTTGGATTGAATTGCACGAGCAGGGTGCAAATGCGACTGTGCACGGCGCGCAGTTGATGACGGGAAAACAGGTCATGGACACGACGATTTTGATCGAGCATCAAGCACCACATTGCACGTCCAATCAAACCATCCGCAATGTGCTGGATGGTCAGGCGCGCGGCGTATTCCAAGGCAAGGTCCATGTACATCAACCGGCGCAAAAAACCGACGGATATCAATTGTGCAATTCGATTATGCTGTCACCCACGGCGGAAATGAATACCAAGCCGGAGCTTGAGATTTACGCGGATGATGTCAAATGCTCTCATGGTACGACAACAGGCCGTTTGGATGAAAATGCCCTGTTCTATATGCAATCCCGCGGTATCCCGGCAATTGAGGCGCGGAAATTGTTGTTAGCCGCCTTTGTCGGCGCTGTGTTTGATGGTGTGGAAGAAGACATTCAAACGGTGATGCAAAATCAGGCGGAAGGGTGGTTGCAAGCATGAGCCAACACAACCTCACCATGCGTGACATCCGCCCTTTAAACAAATGGCGCGCGGATTTCCCGGCTTTGGCAGGCGATATGAACGGCAAACCTATCGCCTTTTTGGATTCTGGCGCAAGCGCCCAAAAACCGCAGGCCGTCATTGACACTATGACCGCGGCCTTGTCGCATGACTATGCCAATATCCACCGCGGCGTTTATGCGTTTTCGCAAAACACGACAGCAGCGTTTGAGGCTGTGCGGGGCAAGGTCGCTCAGTTCATTGG
>DATCRN010000295.1:0-2408 GCA_036568945.1 Alphaproteobacteria bacterium
CACCGGAAGTCGGTCGCAACAATGCGCGCGACATGCAATTAATGGCGGAAGGCAAAATGGTTGCGTTTGATGACCAGGCGCTGTTCTTGCATTTCCCCGTGCATGGTCACAAGCAATTTGCACCTATCGATATTTCAACGAAAAAGCCGCTGCATCTGGAAAAGCCGAATGCCGGACAACAACTCCAGCTGGTTTAAGCCACGTTATTGTTCTTAACCGGTTGGTATGCGGCCAAATCATTGGCGGCAGGTTTGCCCAAAATATCCCATAGCTGAACAGGCTTAAGTCCGCCTTGGGGGCGAATATCCGTGCTTAAATTATCCATCGTAAACACTTCGCCCGCCTTGATGGGTCCGCGCGTATGAATGGATTTGCGCGCGATTTCGGTGACGGCTACTTCCCCTTTATGCGGCTGCTTCTCTCCTGTGCCTAATACCGATATGGCATCGAATGTCGGCGATAAATATTGCCGTGCCTCATCCAGCGACAAAGTATGATCGGACTTGGCTGCACGCGCTTTGGATGTCGCGCGAATATTATCGATCATAGCCTTAAGTTCCTGCGGCTCCAGCGATGCCACATGATCCGGACCTTCCCAATCACGGGAAATCGTAAAATGCTTTTCAATGACGCGTGCCCCTAAGGCCGACGCTAGTATCGAGACATCAATGCCTTGCGTGTGATCGGAATAGCCGGTGATGCACTTAAATTCTGCCTCCAATGTTTTCATCGCGCGCAAATTGACCATATCGAGCGGTGTTGGATATGCAGTTGTGCAATGGAAAACGCAAACGCGGGTCTTCATGATGGCTTGGGCCTCCGGTTTTAGACGCCAATCCTTAATTTCTGCTGATGATTTTGGGTCGCGTGGGTTACAATATCCAAATGCGATCGCATCAAATGCGAGACGTACTTCTTCGATGCTCGCCATGCCGGTTGAGACTAGCATATTCACGCCGCGTCTGGCGGCCATATTGAGCAAAGGCGCGTTGGCCAAATCGCCGGACGAAAATTTAAGTGTATCTTGGCCGATATCATCGATTAAAAATTTCAATGCCTCAACGTGGAATGGCGTGGATAAAAACATGATGCCACGATCTTGGGCATATTTTTTCAAGGGAGCATGGTCGGTGAATTTAAGTTCAAGGCGTTGCAACATTTGCAGCTGCGATTCTTTTTTTCCGATATTGCGGGCTTGGTAATCCGCTTGCGCTGCTTCAGGGCTCGCTAATTTGTCCGCTTGAAACGTTTGGAACTTCACAGCATCTGCACCGGCATTGGCGGCGGCATCAATCAGCTGCTTTGCCAATTCAGGATCACCATTATGGTTGACCCCGGCCTCAGCAATCACAAACGTGTGGTTTGGGCCACCGGTAATTTCTTCAAGCGTGCGATAAGCCATGGAAATCTCCTATTTTTAAGTATGGCTTCTTTCTAAAGGGTCTTTTGCGCCACAGCAACATTTGTTGGAACGGATCACGTAAATTCGGGTTATAATAATCCTATGTCAGCAGAAAAATTGTCGCCCAAACCGGCCCTCGAGCCGACTATGTCCGTTGATCTGATTACGCGTCCTTTGCCGCAGAATGATTTGAATGATCTCTGTGATGCAACGGATGCTGCGATTAAGGCGGGTGGCGGCTTTGGTTGGCTGGAACTCCCAAGCCGCGAGACGCTCGAACGTTACTGGCAGGGCGTAATTACAGTGCCTATGCGTCTGTTATTTGTTGCGCGATTGGATGGTGTTATTTGCGGCACCTGCCAGATTGTGCGCCCACCGCACAATAACGAAGCACAAAAGCATAGCTGTCAGATCACTGGACTATTCGTAAGCCCTTGGGCGCGTGGCCACGGACTATCTCAAAAACTATTGGATCGGGCGGAATCCGAAGCTTTGGCCTTAGGTCACAGCGTCATCAACTTGGATGTCCGCGAAACCCAAAACCGCGCTATAGCGATTTATGAGGCAGCTGGTTTCCAACAAATCGGCACACACCCGTATTATGCCAGCGTGGACGGTAAATTTATCCCGGGCCGATATTACACGAAATTGCTGAAAACCAATTAAACCGCCTTTTTAATGCGGGATTATGCGATATATTAGGCCAATGATTTTGGCCGATATCTCTCCCTATTTTGCAAACACCCTCACTCGTCTGCGCGAGTATGGCGCGCTGCCGTCTCTTTGGACGGAAGATATTGCTCGCACGGTCGCGACATTTGAAAGTGATCTGAATACCGATCAAGCCATCGGCCTATTACAACGTGCACGGCGTTACACGCGTATTTTTCGTGCTGGTCTTGAAAACAATGATGTGTTTCGCGCAACCTATCTTGCGACGGATCTCAACGAATGGGAAACATTTGAAGAACCGCCTGTGCCACGTGATCTGCAAGACCGATTGGTG
>DATCRN010000296.1:0-2185 GCA_036568945.1 Alphaproteobacteria bacterium
TTGCCTGGTTCAAGGACCCCAGCGGAAATATCATTAGTTTGATTGAAGATTGATATTTGGAAATTAAGAAAAGGCGCCAATTTTTCGCCTTTTTTATAACTTTTTTATAAACGAAAGGGCCCGGCGTGTTGCAGCCGGGTCCCTCCCGAAGGTCCATACGACTAGTGGACCAAGTCTATTTTAGTATCCCGTGCCGGAACCGCTATCGGTACCGGTCGTGGAGCTGTTGCCGTTCAAGCGGCCTTCAGCGTCCGGGCCATCGATCGGCGCATCGGCGGTCGATCCCATATTGGCGTCGTTCATCACGCGCACATCGTTATCGGTGCGGATGACAAGCGTATCACCCATGTTGAGTGCGGTGACCGTCGGGCTATCCAATTGACCGGTCACAGCCAAATTGTTGCGGGCTTGGAAATCACGCAGAGCGGCTGCCGATTTCGGACCCCACACACCATCAGCGGACCCAACGCGGAAACCTTGATCAAGAAGGGTGCGTTGAATGCTGGTGATCTGGCTGCCTTGCAACGTATCGAAACTCAAGACGGTGGCTGCGACAGCTGGATTGGTGGCCGACTGACCAACCGTGCGGTTGGTGTTGTCTTTGGCACCATTTGCAGAAATGGTGTCAGAGGACGAGGAATCCGACGTGCCCAAAACTTGGGAACGGGATGTCGACGAATTGGCGTAATCGTCATCCGTGCCGGAACCGTTATCGTTCATTGTGCCGCCGGCGCCGTCTTGGTTACTGGATCCGATAACCGACCCGCTAATGGCGGTCGAATTGCTGGCGTTCACGTCCGATGCGTTGCCCGCACCATTGGTGGAACCAGATGCGCCAACGCTGGATCCGGCGCTGACACCGGCGCCAGATGCAGAACTACGCGTACCGCCTTCAGCATTGGCAGGCAGTGTAAAGCCGATAGCCGTGGCCGAAAGCAACGCGGCAAAGGCGAAAGTTTTCATGGTCGTCATAATTTTACTCCTTCAATAGGTTCAAAATTAGGGTATGTGTGCCCTTTATTCGCCCTCCCAACGTTTGGGTTACAAAATTGCTCCATTGATTTTCTCGATTTCTTGTCATTCCGAGCGAATGCGAGGAATCTCCCGGATTCGATGAGATTTCTCATTTCATTCGAAATGACAAAGGGTTATAGATTTCGCATGTATATCGACAGCCATTGCCACCTAAATCACCGCCGGATTGAGACTTTGGGCAAACCGGAGGCAATCGTGCAAAACGCCCGCGCCGCCGGGATTAACGGCATGCTCACCATCTGCTGCCGCATCCATGAGGAAATGGAAAGTCTAAAGGCGATTGCAGATGCTAATACCAATGTTTGGTGTTCCATCGGCACGCACCCGCATGATGCATCGGATGCGGCCGAAAAAGCGACCACCCAAGATCAGATCGTTGCCATGGCGAATGCGCATCCCAAAATCATCGGCATTGGCGAAAGCGGTCTCGATTATTACTACGACAATTCCGATCGCAATGATCAGGCGGATAGTTTTAGGAAACACATCCGCGCGTGTGTTGAAACAGGATTGCCGCTCATCGTTCATGCCCGCGATGCGGACGAAGATGTCATCAAAATCCTTCGGGAAGAGGGGGCAGGCAAGAACGGTTTAAAGGGCGTCATGCATTGCTTTTCATCGGGTGCGCAAATGGCGCGCGATGCGCTTGATATCGGATTCTACATTTCTTTCTCCGGTATCCTGACGTTTAAGAACGCAGGTGACTTGCGTGACATTGCGAAATTCGTGCCCATCGACCGCGCGCTGATCGAAACCGATGCACCGTATTTGGCGCCGGAACCGCACCGCAAGGAAATCAACCAACCGGCGCTCGTTATTCACACCGCCACAATGTTGGCCAATATTCATGATCTAACGTCGGAAGAGGTCGGTGCTAAAACCGCATCCAATTTCTTTGATTTGTTCGATAAGGCGAAAGACACATGGCAACAGGCCGCGTAACCATCATGGGCTGTGGGTCGTCGGGCGGCGTGCCGCTCGTGACGGGCTATTGGGGCAATTGCGACCCAAGCAATCCCAAGAACCGCCGCAAGCGCGCATCGATTGCCGTGCAACAGGGGGAACGCTGTTTGGTAATCGATACGGGCCCTGATTTCCGCAACCAAACCCTTGAATACGGCATTACCAAGATCGATGCGGTTTTATATAC
>DATCRN010000297.1:0-4122 GCA_036568945.1 Alphaproteobacteria bacterium
CGTGGATTTGTATTGGGGGATCCGGCCTATTTGCGCATTTTCAAAGATGAAGGTTTGGTCGAAGTCTGGATGCAAAAAAACGCGCAAAGCCGTTTTGAATTATTTGAGATCTATCCGATCTGCAAACATTCGGGTTCTTTGGGACCAAAACAAAAAACCGGTGACCGTCAGGCACCCGAAGGTTTTTACGAGGTGAATTTGAAACACCTCAACCCCAACAGCAAATATCACTTAGCGATCAATATGGGATATCCCAACGCTTTTGATAAAGCGAATGGCCGCACCGGCGATTTTTTGATGATCCACGGCGCATGTGCCTCTATCGGATGTTATGCGCTGACCAATGACAGTATTGAGGAAGTTTATACAATCGTGGAGGCAGCCTTGCAGGCAGGCCAAGAAAGTGTTGCCGTGCACGCTTTCCCCTTCCGGATGACGCAGGATGCATTGATCCAACGCAAAGAAAATCCATGGATCGATTTTTGGATGAACGATTTGCTGCCGGTTTATGATGCGTTCGATATTTCCGGTCTGCCACCGCATTTGATGGTGTGTGACAAGCAGTATCAAATCATGGATGGTCTTGAAGCGAACAATCTGCCGCAAGGCTGCGAAGCCATCACCGCATGGGGATCAAAACTGGCTGCGAAAGAACCTGGACCAGAACAAATATCGACAAAACCCGCCCCGGCCCCAGCGTATAAGCCCGAACATTCCGAAAGCCTTGTCCAGTAAGTATGGCGAATGCAGGCTAGAAAGCGGCTTTAAGTTTAAGCGAACGGATCCGTCATCAGGATCGTATCTTCACGCTCAGGGCTCGTGGACAACAATGTCACCGGGCATTTGATCAGCTCTTCAATGCGGCGTACATATTTGACGGCAGCGCCTGGTAATTGCGCCCAGCTGCGCGCGCCGCGCGTTGTATCGCTCCAGCCTTCCAACGTCTCATAAATCGGCTCGACCCGCGCTTGTTCACCCGTACCGGATGGGAAGTAATCGATGGTCTTTCCATCCAGCTTGTATCCGGTACAAATTTTTACTTCCGGCATGCCGTCCAACACATCGAGCTTTGTGAGCGCAATGCCATGCATACCGCCTTGAACGACCGTTTGGCGCACCAGAACGGAATCGAACCAGCCACAACGACGCTTGCGCCCGGTGTTGGTGCCAAATTCATGCCCGCGTTGGCCAAGTCCCTCGCCGACTGCATCATTCAACTCGGTTGGGAATGGGCCGGAACCCACACGCGTTGTGTAAGCTTTCGCAAGACCCAGCACATAATTTTGCGTGGCATAACCCATGCCGGAACCGGCAGCCGCTTGCGATGCCACGCAATTGGATGATGTGACGAATGGATATGTGCCATGATCGACATCAAGCAATGCCCCTTGCGCGCCTTCGAACAAAATCTTTTTGCCCTGCGCACGCGCTTCATCCAAGGCTTTCCAAGCAACGCCCAAGAACGGAATAATCTTCGGCGCGATTGCCATCAAATCATTGTAAATTTGATCGGGGTCAAGCGGCGCTGCGCCTAAACCTTTAAGGAGCGCATTATGATGCAGCATCATAGCCGTAATTTTATCTTTAAGAAGTTGCGGATCGCGCAAATCGCACATGCGAATACCGCGCCGTGCCACCTTATCTTCATAAGCAGGGCCAATGCCGCGGCCTGTGGTGCCAATGGATTGTTTGCCGCGCGCGGCTTCCATCGCAGCATCCAATGCCGGATGAACGGGCAGAATGACATGCGCAGAATCTGCGAGCATTAAATTGGCCGGCGAAACCTTTACGCCTTTGTCGGCAACTTTATCGATTTCCGCTAAGAACGCCCACGGGTCAACCACAACACCGTTACCTACGATTGAAAATTTTTCGCTCCGCACAACGCCGGACGGCAAGAGCGCAAGTTTGTAGCTGATGCCGTCGATGACGAGCGTATGGCCGGCATTATGCCCACCCTGGAAACGCACGACGACATCGGCGCGATGCGACAAGAAATCAACAATCTTGCCTTTGCCTTCATCGCCCCACTGGGCACCCACCACTGCAACATTCGCCATGAAAAATTAGCTCCGCGTTTTTTGTTTTTTACGCCCCGTTTTATCCAAACAAACGCTCTGCGCCAAGCTTTTTTCCAACAAAAAACCGCCCTTCAAACGGGCGGTTTCTAGTGATTATAAGGATCAGGTTTTAAAATGCAAATCTCTTTATTTCTCCGGCTTAAAGAAGCCGATTTGCCAGTCCATTTCCTCAGGTGAAAGCGGGTAATCCTCGCCATTTCTGGGGTATAAAAGCTCAGGGTGCGGGACCTTAGCCATCTCCCTTTGCAGATCAAGGGCAAAGCGCATGCCGAGGCCGGATCGCCAAACCAGCGCCGTCACTGCTTTGGCGGACCGTGTTTCGATCATGCGTTTAACCGTCTCAAGCGGCAGACCGGACCGGAGAGTCAAACCCATTTGAATAAAATCATATTCCCGCAGCGCAAGAGCATCCTGCATGACCTCTTCATCCAATTTCTTGGCCTTGGCAAGTGCGATGACTTTATCTTTGGGCGCGATGCGGTTGCCTTTCTCATCGACTAAGAACCGCATACGACGTTTGACCGTATCTTCAATTTCCACGCGCGTCGCATCATCAAAATCGGTGCGATCCAAAACGAATTGATGCAATGTGGCGTCAATGAAGCGTACGATCTCCCGCGTTAGCCATGCAGGTAGATGTTTGCGCAACACAAGCGGCTTATGCCATTCCGGCATATTACGTGCGGTCTCTACGATTTTGGCTAACGTATCATCTGAAATGTCGGCGCCGTCGTTGCTGAGCAATGTTCTACCTGCGGGACGGTCGCGCGTTTCGGCAACCGCATCAGACACGGGCGCACTTACCACACGGCGCGCGGCAATTGCATCAATAACCCAAGTTTGCGGATGCTCCGCCAAAATCTCCAACAAATCTTTATCCGGCAGTGCCGCGCAATACCGTAAAATCGGCTCTGATACTTTACGCTCCAGATCTCGCGCAAGTTGAGCCACAACTTCCGGCGGGGCGCAGGCCATGTCTTTTAAAACAGATGACAGCGCCATGCGCACTTTTAAAACTTCATCCAGGGCAAGCACACCTAAGGCTTGCGCAGCAAACGCATAAAGCTGACTATGTTGCTCTTCGCTCAGTTCCGGCAATAACGCCATGAGACGGTGGGCCAACGCCAAACGTACATCAACGTTTTTATCACGCACAATGATGGAACTTGCTTGCACAGGTGTCGCTTCGTTTTCGGCAACAGCCTTGCGCACTTTATCGTCCGAGTCTCCGGCCAGATAGTACAAAATCTCCAAATGCGTTTGCGGATCGCGTGCGAGCCTAAGGCGATCTTTCACGCTTTGCGATTCAGCAAGAGCCCGTTCTTTTTTATAGCGCGCTTCATCATGCACGACGCGGGCATGCACTTTTGGTTTTTTGGCTTTTTTGAATTTCTTAAAGAATGAAAACATCAGGGTAATTTTACCCCAAAATCAAGCGGCTTGTCTTTGCCCTTTTAAACGGCCCCAAAGATTGCGGGCAGCCTGCTCCACAGCATCGACCGTAAGGCCGTCCATCAGACAAGGCGCTGTTTTGGAATGATAACCGGGATAATCAATGAGTTCGGCAAAATTCTTTGGTGTCGCCACAAAGGCGGCATGGGGGCCGTAGGGGCGGTAAATATGCGGCCAGCTGGGGCCGAATAATCCCAAAACTGGCACCCCTGCGGCAGCGGCTGAATGCGACAAGCCGGAATCATTGCCAATAAAGAAATCGCAACGCGCAATACAGGCCGCCGCCAATGCTGGCGAGCCTTTATTAATCAGATCAATGCCGCGACCATCAGGTATGGAATCAAGTACCGGTTGCGCTTGCGCCTCTTCCCCTGGTGCCGCGATGACAGCCACGCGCGCCCCTGGCAAAATACCATCAGGGGCGGTCAGGCGTTTGATGATTTCAATAAACCGATCATTCGGCCAAGTTTTGGCGACCCAATTCGCAGCGGGGCCGACACCCAACACTGGACCACCGGCGGGAACGAGTTCCGCGGCCTTCACCAAAGTCTGATCTGAAAACCAGAGGCGTGGCTGCGGCACATAATTC
>DATCRN010000298.1:0-11608 GCA_036568945.1 Alphaproteobacteria bacterium
GATACCAGATTACCACCCATATCAGTGCGGAAATAAGGCAGGAAATTAGGAATTTTTCTTTGATATAGGGCTTTTCCGGCGCAGATTTCCATGTGCCGGGCACTTGGTTTTCCTGCGGATGTTCACGGAACGGCAAGGCGCACATAAATACCATCCACCATACCAAGAAATAAATGACGATGCCGCCGACAATGCTCATTTTTACACCAAAGCAATGTGCACAATGCACAATGGTTTAAGTTCAAATCGTTCACGGAAGAAGCGGCGTGCGATGCCGCGCAGCGGCTCAACCGCTGCCCCATCTGCCAAACGTTGTGATTTAGGCAGACTTTCGAAATGATCAGCGATCTCATCTTCCAATAATTGCGTGAGTTCCTGATCGGATTCCAACTCAGGGTCTAAAAGACCGACAGCTGTCACGCGGATATCCAAAACCTCACCACTATCTTGATCTGCTGTAAGGGATACGAACACTGCACCATTAAAGCTGACCTTGCGACGTTCCAAAATTGGTAAATGATCGGCAGGCACCACACGGTCCAAGTCAATCGCTTGGAAATTCGTCGTAAAGACACGCTCGACCGTTGCGCCATGTTCGTTCAGGCGAATATATTCGCCGTTGCTCGGCACGTGTACGAACGGGATTTGCTTTTCCCGACCTAAAGATGCATGGGCCTCCATCTGCGTACGTTCCCCGTGCACTGGCACCAAAATGCGTGGGCGCACCCAATCAAGCATTTGCGACAGATCTTCCCGCACAGGGTGACCAGATACATGGATTGGAGCGTCGCGATCGGTCACCACACGCACACCATCCGCCAACAACGCGTTTTTAATATCATTGATCGCGACTTCGTTGCCGGGAATGGCGCGACTTGAGAATACAACCGTATCCCCGGGTTTCATTTTAACGGATGGATGCGTACCTTTGGCGATACGCGACAATGCCGCGCGTCCTTCGCCTTGGCTGCCTGTTACGATCAACAACAATTTATCGTCGGCAACATCCTTGGCGTCTTCTTCCGACAGAAAACGCACATGATCTTCGATATACCCTGTTTCACGCGCGCATTCGACCATGGTGCGCAAAGACCGCCCCACAAGCGCGACATGACGCCCACAGGCATGCGCCGCATTATAAATACTGACAAGACGTCCAATGTTGGATGCAAAAATAGTAATCGCAATTTTCCGCGGTGCTGTTTTGATAACTTCTCTAAGGCCAGCTTCAACTTGAGATTCCGTACGCGCTTCCCCGCGGACTTCCGCGTTAGTAGAGTCACCAAGGCATGCCAATACGCCCTTATCGCCAATATCGGTGAAAAGCGCCCGGTCGGTTTTACGCCCCAATACGGGATCAGGATCCAAACACCAGTCACCCGTATGCACAATACGACCTGCCGGCGTTTCAATGACCAGGGCATTCCCCTCAGGGATCGAATGCGCAACCGGCAAATACGATACTTTCCAATCGCCCAACTCAATGGGCTTACCGGGCTTCACGATAATAATTTGCGGACCTTTGCCGATAAAAGCGTGCTCTTCAAATTTACGTTCCAGCAATGCCGCCGTGAATGGGGTTGCATAGATTGGACATTGCAATTGCGGCCACAGCCAGGCGATCCCGCCAATGTGGTCTTCATGCGCATGGGTAATGAACAGTGCTTTTAGTTTTTCTTTTTGATCTGCAATTAAAGACGGGTTGGGTAGAATGAGTTCAACGCCAGGCAAGCGTTCATCGGCGAATCCCATGCCCAAATCGATCGCGATCCAGGAATTATCGTATCCATACAAAGATAGGTTCGCGCCAAATTGGCCGCAGCCCCCTAAAGGTAAAAAGACCACGCCGTCTTTGCCGGGATTGGGTAGTTTTTCGGTCATTTAAGCGGCTTTCAATTTGGAATTGTGGGCGTGATATAGGCGCAAGCCTTCAATCACAAGATTGGCATCGACTTTATCGACATTGTTGATGCTACCATCGAATATGGGCGATAGACCCCCGGTCACGACGAGCAATGGTTTCTCCTTCATTTCAGCGGCGATACGTGCGCACATACCTTCGACCATCGATACATAGCCCCAATAAATACCGGACCGCATGCAGCCCACCGTATCGGTGCCGATCACCTTGTCCGGCTTTACCACATCGATTTTCGGTAATTGCGCCGTGGCGCGGTGCAAAGCATCCGCCGATTGATTAATGCCCGGGGCAATTGCGCAGCCGGTAAAAGCATTGTTCTTATCAATAACTAAAAATTTTGTAGCCGTGCCAAAATCGATCACGATCATTGGTCCTTTATAGGCTTTGGTCGCGGCCATCACATTGGCAATCAAATCCGCGCCAACCATGTGCGCATTGGGAAATGTAATAGTCAGATCATGAATGCAACCCGCCTGCCCCACAAACATCGGCACTTGCTTCAAATATTTTTCGCAGAAACCTTTTAGGTGAAAATTCGCACCAGGCACGACTGAGCCGATAATCACATCCGATATTTGCGCAAATGATGATCCGGCATCTTCTAAAAGTGGTTTGAGCCACGATGCATACTCATCCGCTGTGCGTGTCTCAACGGCTTGGATGCGCCAAATACGCTTAATCGCCTCACCCTCGTAGAGGGCAAAGACCGTATTGGTATTTCCGGCATCAATAGCAAGCAACATGCTTTCTTAAATATAGGGAAAATGCCGGATATTCAAGGATTTACGACCCAAAGTGTATCTCCCCGCCTGAAATCATGCGGGCTTTGCCGGTTTCTTTATCGGTCATGACAAGCGCGCCATTTTTATCAATATCGACAAAAGTCCCGGTGATCTGCGTATTGGTGAGGCGGGCCGTAATCGGTTGGCCCAATCCATAAGCGCGCTTAACCCAAGCCGCTCGCACAGATCCAAATCCATCACGGCTCCATACATCATACCATTGTGCAAGCCGAATTAAGAAGGCCTCGCGGAATGTCGCTGCATCAACATCTTGGTTTTGATCCTGCAATTTCGCGCGGCCTTCAGGGGCGGAGGCTACGTTCACACCAACACCCACCAACAAGAAGTCAGGCGCATCGCCGCTGCCTTCCATCTCCAGTAAAATACCGGCTAATTTCTGGCCATTCACAAGCGCATCATTCGGCCATTTAAGCTGCAAACCGCCAACGCCGAATTCGTCGCAGGCTTGCGCAAGGGCAACAGCCGTCACAAACGATAATTGCGCGCATTCTTGTAAGGATTTTTTGGGCCGCAATAAAACGGTCATCAAAAGATTACCGTCGGCCGATTCCCACTGATTGCCAAAACGCCCGCGCCCGGATGTTTGTGTAAGCGCTTGCACGACAGCGCCCTCGGCCACGCCGGATGTCGCCAAAGCACGCGCTTCATCCATGGTACTGCTAAGACTTCGATGAACGCTTAGACGGTATCTCATGCCATCTATTTTAGGGCATTAATCCGGCAGATGCAAAATGCGCCAGGCTGAGCCACTGCCCTGGCATTACGATAAAGCCCACAATGAAGAGCAGGCTTAAGGTAACCACGGCAATAAGCGGCGCATCGCATTCGACCGTAACGGGTTCTGCCAAATTCTCTGCACTTTCAAAGAACATCGTGCGGATAATATTGAGATAATACCACGCAGCCACCACGGATGTGATCACACCGAACACGGCCAAAACATAGGCATGCGCTGCCACAGCCGATTGGAAGACATATAATTTACCGAAGAAACCGGCGAGCGGCGGAATACCTGAAAGCGAAAACATGATCGCGGCCAAACCATAGGCAATACCTGGCTTGGTTTTGGATAAGCCCGACAAATCAGAAATTTGGTCAACGGCGAAACCGCTTTTGCGCAAAGCCATGATAATGCCGAACGTACCAGCGGTCATAACCATATAAATCGACAGATAAACAATCATGGAGGTAATGCCCTCCGCCGTGCCAACAGCCACACCAATCAATGCATAGCCCATATTGCCGATGGATGAATACGCGAGCAGCCGCTTCAAATTTTTTTGCACAATCGCGGCAAGCGCGCCGACAGTCATCGACAAAGCCGCCATGAGCACCAACACCGGTTGCCAATCCGAAACCAAATCCTCAAATGGCCCCATTACCAGACGCACAATCAGCGCCATGGCGGCCACTTTTGGAACAATCGCGAAGAAAGCCGTGACGGATGTCGGTGCACCGTCATAAACGTCTGGCGTCCACATATGGAACGGTACGGCAGAAATTTTGAAGGCAAGACCCGCCAGCACCAGTACCATGCCGAATAGTACAACCACCGGCACCCCTGCAGGCACGGAGGCGGCAGATAAAGTCGCACCCACCACATCAAACTGTGTTGATCCGGTGAAGCCATAGATCAATGAAATGCCAAACAGCAAGAGTCCGGATGAAATCGCGCCCAGGACGAAGTATTTAAGACCAGCCTCAGATGATTTGGCCGTATTACGGTTAAATGCCGCCATCACGTATAACGCAAGCGATGACAATTCCAATCCGACATACAATGCCAAGAAATCATTCGCGCTGATCATCAAGAACATGCCGAGCATCGAAAAGCCCATCAGCACTGGGTATTCAAACCGCGCCATGATCGTGCCCTCAAGATCTTTGAGGGAAATAAGAAGCGCAGCCGCCGACCCCATCACAATCATGCTTTTCATGACTTGACCAAAACCGTCAGCAATAAACATGTCGGAGAAAGCGCGTTGCGCCTCAAGGCTGGCACCGTTAATCCAAATGTAAACCAGCGATACCAGCCACAAAATGAGTGTCAGGATCGCAACAGGCTTCAGGGCACCGCCGCGCAAGAAAGCGCCAACGACCATCATGGCCATGGTGCCCAGGGCTAAAAGAATCTCCGGCGCCGCGAGGCTGATTTCGGTCATAAGCGGGCTCATTGATTTACCTCCGCAGGGGCTGCGGGTTGTTCAGGCAGGATTCCAGCAGGCATATTTTCTTGCGGCGGAACAAATTCACCTGCTGCCAAAGCCACGCCCGATTGCGTCAGTAGATGATTAACCGTGGGACCCACGCCTTGCAGCACAGACATCGGCGCCACACCTAAAATCAGCACCATAATAGCGAGCGGGATAAGGTTTACCTTCTCGATCGCCGTCACGTCATTCATAGATGCGGCATCGGCATTCTCCGCAGGTCCAAAGATTACGCGGCGATACAACCATAACATATAGGTTGCACCTAAAATCACACCTGTGCCCGCCAGAAGCGCGACGCGCGTGTCGACCTGGAATGATCCCAACAGAACCATAAATTCACCAACGAAACCCGACGTGCCAGGCAACCCGACCGACCCGAGCATAAAGATCATGAATAAAGTCGCATAGATCGGCATATTGCGCACAATGCCGCCGTAACGGCCAATCTCACGGGAATGCAGGCGGTCGTAAACAACGCCAACCAACAAGAACAATGCGCCGGATACCAAACCATGGCTGATCATCTGGAACATCGCGCCTTCGATGCCTTGCTTAGTAAACGTGAAAATACCGAGCGTGACAAAACCCATGTGCGCAACGGATGAATACGCAATCATCTTCTTCATGTCGGTCTGCACCAGAGCAACCAGGGACGTATAAATAATCGCAACAATAGACAGGCCAAACATCAACGGCGCAAAATAATGCGATGCTTCCGGAAACATCGGCAGGCTGAATCGTAGGAAGCCGTAACCACCCATTTTGAGCAGCACACCTGCCAGAATGACTGACCCGCCCGTAGGCGCTTCAACGTGCGCGTCAGGAAGCCATGTGTGAACCGGCCACATCGGCATCTTCACAGCAAAGGATGCGAACATGGCTAAGAACAGCCAGAACTGCCAGCTAAACGGCAACGGGTTCGCCATCAAATCCGGGATGCTTGTCGTGCCCAATTGACTGTACAGCACCAAAAGCGCAACCAGCATCAAAACGGACCCGAGCAGCGTATAAAGGAAGAATTTGAACGCCGAATAAATGCGGCGCGCGCCGCCCCACACACCGATGATCAGGAACATCGGTATTAAAACGCCTTCGAAAAAGACATAGAATAAAACCGTATCGAGCGCGATGAAGGTACCTATCATCATCGTCTCCAAAATCAGAAAGGCGATAATATATTCGCGCACGCGGCTATGCACCGACTGAATCGATGCCAAAATACAAATCGGCGTAAGCAAGGCCGATAGCAGCACGAAGTAAACAGAGATACCGTCGACACCCACATAATATTGTAGGTTTAGATACGGGAACCACAGTTTACGCTCGACGAATTGGAAATCAGCAGTCGTCGGATCAAAGTGACCCATCACGTAAATACCAAGACCAAGAACAACCAAGGATATGAACAGGCCCGTTTGTTGCGCGGCCTTGGTCACAAAATCAGTCCCACCTTTGATGAACAAAATCGCTAGCGCCCCCAAAAGCGGCAGGAATGTCATCACCGACAGGATCGGGAATGCGCCTTCTGTTGTGACTTGGGCTAAGGCTTCCATCTTAAATCATGCCTTTCAATTTCAGCAGCAGCCAGCCAATCAACACCACGACGGATACGATCATGACAAGCGCGTAATGATACATGTAGCCAGTCTGCAAACGACTAAGGATGCCTGCGCCGGAACGGGATAGTTTTGCCAGTCCATCAGGACCAAGGCCGTTGATGACGGCTTGATCGCCTGCGTTAAAGAACACGCGGCCAAGAGCCCAAGCCGGTTTGACGAACAGCGCATCATATAGCTCATCGACATACCATTTGCGGAAGAACAATTGATGGATAGGTTTGAAAATCTTGGTGACGATGCCAGGAATACTCGGCGCAAACATATAAGCCAGATACGCCAAGGCGATACCGATCAAACCCACCAACAATGGTGCATGGGGAACCCAATGCGGTACATCATGCGCGCGATGCAGAACATCATGCTCGCCTTCTAACGTAAAGATGGACGCCCGCCAGAACTCCATGCGGCTTTCGCCCACGAAATAATCGTAAAAGACCCAACCGGCCAAAACGGCGCCAGCAGCCAATACGAACAAGGGCGCGAGCATAATCATCGGGCTCTCATGCACGTGATGCATCGTATCGTGATCGGCGCGCGGCTGATTGTGGAACGTCATAATGATGAGACGCCAAGAATAGAAGGCTGTGAGGGCGGCCGCCCCAATACCGATCCAGAAGGCGATCATCCCGGCCTCAGTGCCGGATGCGAACGCAGATTCCAAAATCATATCTTTGGAATAATAACCGGCAAAGAACGGAATACCCGCAAGCGCTAGCGATCCAATCCACATCAATCCGTAAGTGATAGGAATGAGTTTCCAGGTACCGCCCATTTTGCGCATATCTTGTTCATCCGACATGGCATGGATGACGGAACCCGCACCTAAGAACAGTAAAGCCTTAAAGAATGCGTGAGTCATCAAATGGAACATCGCTGCGCCATACGCGCCGACACCGGCGGCAAAGAACATATAACCCAACTGCGACATCGTTGAATAGGCGATCACGCGCTTAATATCGAACTGTGTCATACCGATCGTGGCAGCAAAGATCGCTGTCGCTGCTCCAACATAGGTCACGACTATTTGCGCGTCCGGCGAATATTCAAATACCGGGCTCATCCGGCAAACCAGAAACACGCCGGCTGTGACCATGGTTGCAGCGTGGATCAAGGCGGATACTGGAGTTGGCCCCTCCATCGCATCCGGCAACCACGTATGCAGCCCAAGTTGTGCAGACTTGCCGCAGGCACCCCAGAACAACAACAAGCACACAACGGTCAGTGCATTGAAATCATGCCCCAGGAAGGTGAAGGACGAATTCGCATACTCAGGCGCATTCAAAAAAATTTCATCAAGCTGAACCGATCCGAATAAAATGAAGCACGCAAAGATACCAAGCGCGAGACCAAGGTCGCCGACGCGGTTGACAATAAACGCCTTAATGGCCGCCGCATTGGCGGAATGTTTATGGTTCCAGAAACCAATCAACAGATAGGACGCAACCCCCACCCCTTCCCAACCGAAGAATAATTGGACGAGGTTATCTGCCGTTACCAGCATCATCATCGCAAACGTAAACAGCGATAAATACGACATGAAACGCGCTTGCGCCGCGTCATGGCTCATATAACCAACCGAATACACATGAACGCACGATGACACGACCGTCACCACGCACATCATCACGACAGACAAAGTATCTAAACGAATAGACCAATCGACGATGAAATTGCCCGATACGATCCAATCCATCAAATGAATGGTGGCATCCTGCCCGCCCAATGCCACACCGAAGAACAATTTAACCGAGCATACGGCAGCCGCAATCAATCCTGCGCATGTAACAAGCTGCGCCCCACGATCACCAATCTGTTTCCCAAATAGGAAAGCGATCAGAAAACCAAATAGCGGGAGAAAAACGGCAAGGACTGGAATCATTACTGAAGTCTCATAGTTTGCGACGCAGGCAGATCGCCTTGCGCATTATTGATGAATATTGGTTCTTCCGCTTCAACACGCACCGGCACACCCTCAGGGAGCAAAGCATTGATCGGATGATCTTTGCTACGATTGTTGAAAATCTCGCGTGCCGTATTCAGTTCGATCGGATGAACGCCGAAGCGCACATAAAATCCTTTAAACTGCGGATTAATCTCACGCGCGAGCTGCGCAAGCGTGTTCGCGTGTTTGGGACCAAACATTAAAATATCGATATCGCGGTTACGCCCGCGCATTTTGAATCCGTTCGCATTCGGCTCAATGCCTGTCAGCTCTGTAAACAGAGCGCGCAATTTAGGAAAGAAAACATCCGCGCCGCCATGCGCCTTAACATGGGCGTCAACTTCCAAAGAATTAAGATAGCGGATCTTCATGATTAGCTCGCAAGTCTCAAACTGATATTGGCGTTGCTGCCTGGCAAAACGGTACGCACTTCGCGCAAAGCGGTTTGCGTCATTTGCGCTTGGCGCGCGGCGTCAGGATCGCCAATCATTTGCACGATCACAGCAATATCCGGATTAAGGCTGGTGCCACCGACAATGGCCGACACATGGGACTTAGTCTTAAATTCGCGATCCAACGCCGATTTCACTTTGTTAGAAACGGGAGTGATAGCATCGCGCACTTGCGCTCTTGAAAAACTCATAATGACCCTACCCTTTCAGTGTCGAAATATCCTCAACGGCAATCGACCCTTTGTTACGGAAGAAGACAACGAGAATGGCAAGACCGATTGCAGCCTCAGCGGCAGCAACAGTCAGCGTGAACATGGTAAAGGCTTGCCCAGCCAAATCGTGCAGATAAGCCGAAAAGGCAACGAAGTTGATATTGACCGCCAGCAACATGAGTTCGATCGACATCAAAATGATGATGACGTTTTTGCGGTTCAAGAAAATGCCGAATACGCCGATCACGAATAAAATGGATGCAAGCATCAGGTAATGAGTCAGACCAATGTTGGTGAACTGTTCCATTATTGAACCCCCTGGCCCGTTTGAACTTTGCGAACTTCGACCACATCGCTGCGTTTGATGTTCACCTGATCGACGATCTTTTGGCGGCGCGTATCAGGGCGAACGCGCAACGTCAGAACGATAGCGCCGATCATAGCGACCAACAGAATAACGCCGGACACTTGGAACGGCAGCAAATATTGGGTGTAAAGGATACGGCCTAGCGCTTGGGTGTTTGTGGCATCCGTGGGCGTGGCCGCCGCAATATTACCTTCAATACCGCCCAACGTGGACCAAGAAAACATCATGTAGCCCATTTCGGCCAACAGCACGCCACCAACCAAAAGCCCCAGCGGAATGTACTGCATCGCCCCTTTGCGTAGATTATCGAACGAAATATCCAGCATCATCACGACGAACAAGAACAGCACGGCAACGGCGCCGACATAAACAATCGCCAAAATGAAGGCGACGAATTCAGCGCCCAGCAGCACAAACAAACCAGCCGCGTTGAAAAACGCGAGGATTAAAAACAGGACCGAGTGGACAGGGTTGCGCGCTGAAATCACCAACAGACCCGACAGGATCAGGACAAAGGCGAACATATAGAAAGAAAGAGCGGCAATCATGAGGAATGGGCCTTATTATTCGGTTGGCATTGTTTACCCTTTTGAATGGGTTAAAGCAAGGCAGCACAACGATTTTTTCCGCTTTTTTCACCTCTGATAATGGCAGAATCACCGTATTATGCATGCATGATGCGTTTATCCTCTTTTTCGGCTCTTTTGGCTGGTTTTCTGCTGGTTTCCGCCACTTCGGCCTTGGCGGACGATTCCGACCAATTTTTCCCGGCAGACCGAAACCGCGTCGTCCTCGGTGTCTCCCAATATAATTTCACCGATTCCAATAGCGACCAAAGCTACCCCTCCTACCGCGTCGAACTCCGCCTATCGGAGGTTCCGGTCTGGAAGTTGCATCCCTGGCTGGGCTTCGAATATGCCCACAATGAAATTACTGATGTCGGTGTAACGACTGATGTCGATACGTATTGGATCGGCGCAGGTCTCGAAACCGATATCGATCTTTATAGCGACTGGTTGGTGCTGACCTTGCAAACGGGTGTCGGCTATTTTGATGGCGGCAATGAATTGCCTGCCGGTTGGCAGTACAATCCCAAAAGTGGGTTAGAGTTTCGCCACCAGGCGGAACTTGGCGTTCGCTTTGGCGAAGGGTGGCGCGCATCGCTTGGCATCTCGCACATGTCGAATGGCGATTTGGAAGATAATAACAACTCGATCAATTCGGTTGGCTTAAATCTGCATGTCCCAATGGCGATGGATTTTGGCGGCAGCGAATACGGCGCCGGCAATTAAGCGGGACTAAGTTTCTGCGTCGCAATTGCAGGCATTTGGCCTTGCACAGCTTGCCAATCCACTTTGCCGTTCAAATAATCCATAAATACTGGTGGGATGTCGCGCTTCGGCATGCTCGGCCATTCACCGGTATAGAAGATGCCTTGGTCCGTTTCGGTTGCCTTATACGTCTCGCCCCATTTGGCTTCGAACAGCGCTTTTGCTGAGTCATAGCGTGGTTGAATACCGTAACGATTAGGGCCTTTTAAATTATAATCGGACTTAAACGCATCATGATCGCTAAACCACATATGCATACCGCGCTCTTCAAGAGTGCCTGCCCAATTGGTGCACTCAACCCATGGTACGATGTAGCCGCCGCGCTTTAAATCATGTGTTACACGATCGCCCCACGCTTCTAGGAACAAAGTTTCCAATTCTGGTGATTGGAATTGCACGGAAAAGATTTTTTTCTCCGGGAATAAATCTGCAATCATAAAGCCGCTGTTTTCATCCAGCCAAATACTTACGGATTCATCGGCCGTGACTTCCGGGACAACGCCTTTGGCAATCGCCAGATTTTGGATTGTAGACTCATGATCCGGTCGGTAATCCAAATAGTCCTTAAAACCTTTATGAAATGCCTGTTGATCGGAAATAAGCTCCACCCAAAAACGCAAATCCAGGCTATGACCATGATTGGTCCAACCTTCATGCATAAACCAAGGACCTTTGGCATTGCCTTCGCACCACGCAAACATTCGGTTGCGTAAAGATTCAAAAGACTGATCGCCTCGTTCCTTTAGGC